>QNBI01000238.1 GCA_003641675.1 Spirochaetota bacterium
AAGTTTTCTTCTTTTTCATCCGGATGCTCTTTCCCTCTTAAAAACTCTTTCTCCCATATCCTGTCCGTTATATCAGCTATTCTTTCATCATACAGGTACATTCCCCTGTAATACTCTTTATCCTCTAAGGCATGCTTGGCAGGCTCATCTACCGGATTTGCTTTAGACTTCTCAATTATTTCTCTCATATCCTTATGATGATCTCTTATCGGACACGGAATTAACATGTTACCGTATCGCCCCGGCTTTGAATTATTTATATACGCTTTCTGCCATTCTCTAATTCCTCGCATAATCGGCGACATTAATATATCGTTAAGATTTCCTCCGCTTTTATACCTTAAGAGAATATTATCCTGCGAATATGGATTAAATACGCAGGGCATTACATTTCCGGACCAGTCAATATAGATATAACCTCCCCCCTCATGACGGCCGGCAGCTATACATCCATTGCTTAACGTTGCACTGTTCCAGAAATCTGCTATAAATAGCTCCCTTTCAAACATCCACTTACGGGTCTTTCTTAACATCTCCACACGCTGTTCCGGAGAAACCATAAGGCCAAGGCTAAAACCGCGACCTATGGGCATATATTGAAATATCCATATATAATAGGCACCCAGCTTATCTACATAGTAATCAATAAATTCCGAACTTAGAATTAATTTGGAATTGAACTTTGTCGCAGTTACCGAAAGCCCAAAGAGTACCCCTTCCTCTCTTAAATTCTTGAAAGCGTTTAAGATCTTCCTGTGAGTACCATCTCCTCTGCGTTCATCTGTTTCTTCCTGAAAACCCTCGACAGAAATAGCCGGAGTTATATTACCTAACTCTGCAATTCTGTGAGCAACTTCTTTGGTAATAAGTGTACCGTTGGTATATACTAAAAAGAACGTATCGGGGTGGCGCTCAGCAAGATCAAGTATTCCCTTACCCTGGCTTCTATAGAGAAAAGGCTCTCCTCCGGAAATTACTGTAAAGTGTGAAGCCCATAACTCTTTCTGTTCCCTTACAATCCTGTCAACAACATCAAAATCTAGAGTTTCCGCCGAAGCAGCGCTGCTCGATGCATAGCAGCCTTTGCATTTAAGGTTGCACCTTTTGGTAGGGCTTATGGTTAGGAAAGAAGGAGGATTAAAACCGTAAGTCATGCTAAATTTCTTTTTAACAGCTTCGTTACCGGAAAATGCCTTTGCAAAACCTGTTAAGAAGTTTTTAAATACCTTTCTAGAGGTATTTCCATTGCCTACCCATCTATCCACAGTTTTTACTATATTATGAACAATTTGCTGTTTATCCTCTGTCATCTTTTGGGGCATTTTATCATCTTGGGACTTCATTAACCTTTTATGCGTATTTTTATCGATGACATTAGCCGCGATTTTACGAAAGGATCTATTAGAAACAAGCATTGTGGTGAACTTAACACCCATTTTAGAAGAAAGGAAATTTACAATTTTCATTATATCCCCCTGCACGAAAACATTTATTCGACTATTTGAACAATATAGTCGAATTATGTTTAATAAAATAACGCTATGTACCTGGAATGTCAAGATCTAATATTAATTTTTATCTTGACTTTAGTTTAATAATCATTTAATTTTGAATATATGAACATATTAGTCGAAAAATCGTTTGAGGAAGAACCATGGGTCAATCAAGAACTTCAGGTATAAGAGATTTAATTTTAGAAACAGCAGGCAATATTTTTATGAAGTTTGGGTTTAAAAAAACGACTATGGAAGATATTGCAAAGGCGCTGCACAGAGCTAAAAGTTCAGTTTATTACTACTTTAATAGTAAAGAGGAAATATATAGGGATATTATTCAAAAAGAAAGAATTGAATTCAACAATGAATTAAATAAAGTTTTAGAAAAAGAGAATAAGCCGGAAAACAGATTAAAAATTTATTTAACCACACGCCTTAGACTATTAAGGAAAATGATGAATTACTATAGTGCACTAATGGATAAATACCTTGAGAATTATCCTTTTATAAATGAGTTCCGGAAAAAGTATTTCAGTGATGAGGTAGAAGGAATAACGAAAATCCTTAAGGAGGGGGCAAAATTAGGTATATATTCTATTAACAATTTCAGGCAAACCGCAACTCAGATATCAATTGCATTAAAATACCTGGAAGAAAAAGCTGTAATTGTTGATAAAATTAATGATATAGAAAAAGATATGGATGGTTTGTTAAACCTTATCCTCTATGGAATTATCAAGCGTAAATCCTGATTGTCTATTTACAGAAAATGATTTATCTATTATTACGATACATATCTATTATTTTTCTATCGGTATATAACCGGCTTTCTGTAACAGGAAGCAAAAACCTTGAAGAGTCAAAACAATATATTTTTATTGCAAATCATTTCAGCTTTTTTGATTTATTTATAATGATAGCTGCAATAAATAAACCTGCAATTATACCGATTAAATCGGATTTTTTTAATGGATTTCCAATGAGGAATTTCCTGCTTCTCATTAATGGTATTCCGGTTAAAAACAATAGGATCAGCAGCAAATCAATTAACTCTATTATACATGAGGTAAAGAACGGCAAAAGCCTTTTTATTGCTCCGGAAGGCAGAATAAGTAAAGACGGGAACCTCCAGGAATTTAGAGATGGTGCAAGCCTTATAGCATTTAAAACAGGAATACCGGTAATACCCGTAGCTATATTCAATGCTTCTAAAGTATTGCCTCCCGGCAGCATTCTACCCAGACCTTACAGAATAAGGGTAAAAATAGGAAACCCGGTCGCTGCAAATTTTTCTGTTACAAACAGGAAAAGAATAAGAGAATATACAGAAATTATAAGGAATAGTTTATATTTACTGTTAGAAAAGGAATACCCTAATAAGTAATTGCCTTTACAAGAGCATAGAAAATACCTTATATACAGGCGGTGAATTATGAATGAGACATATTCGGATATTGAGATGATCAGAGAAATAATAGAGAATATATATGCTCAACTCCTAAGGCATAAAGATTATATTAATAATTTAAATGTATTCCCTGTTCCGGACGGTGATACAGGTTTAAATATGACTCTTACCATACAGGGTGCACTTGTGAATACAAAGGGAAATGAAGCATATTCATCTACAGGCGACTATCTTAAAGATTTTGCCAGGCAGATGCTCCTTAACAGCCGGGGGTGTTCCGGCGTTATTCTTGCCCTTTACTGCAAAGGCGCAGCAGAGATACTTACCGATAATGACCTGTCTGTTAATACTGTTCACCGGGCTCTGCAGAACGGATATAAGCGTGCCTATGAAGGAACAACAAACCCCAGGGAAGGAACAATGCTGACACTAATGCGTGAGTTAGAACAGAAGTATGCAGATTTAATGAAAGAGGAAACCGACCCTGTCATAATTATAAAAAAAACAATTCCTTATCTAAAAAGTGTTCTTCAAAAAACTCCGGATATGCTTCCTGTTCTTAAAAAAGCCGGTGTAGTGGATTCGGGAGGAGCCGGATTCGTAATTCTTATTAATGGAATAGCCAAAGAGGTCGGCACCAAATCACTTTTCGAAAACAGACTGCCGGTAGCGATAGTATTATCAATAAACAGACGCTTAAAAAAACTTTTAAAGAAAAAACCCGCCCGCTTAAAAAGAACATCAATCCTTAAAACACTTAAAGAAATTGCACAGGAAAAGATATTGAATCTGAAACTCAACCGGATAATTGAGCAGGTAGAGAATTTAGTAAATAATGGAATTCATATATTTTCCAGGAATAATATTCTTACCGATCTGCAGGAACTGGAAAATTCATGGGACCACAAGATAAAATTCCGCTATTGTACGGAGTTTGTTATTAATGCTGAGAAGATACCCTCGGAGCAGCAGATTCGCAACTTTGTATCTCTCTACGGCGACAGCTTAATTATACTAAACGACGGGGATACCTATAAAGTGCATATCCATACGAATAAACCAAATGAGCTTATTAGTTCCATCTCTAAATACGGGGATGTAATCTTTACAAAAATAGATGATATGAAAAAACAGCATAGAAACTTCATTAGCAAAGATACTCTAAGCTATGAAAAGGAACAGGGCATTTTTTGTATTGTAAACGGCAGCGGTTTTAAAAGTATACTTAAAGAACTCGGAGCGACTGATGTCCTTGATTATGGAAAAAACAAGCCCTCTGTGAAACAGCTGGTTCGGGAGATTAACAGGGTTAAGGCTAAAAACCTCATAGTTGCTGCCGATGACAGAGATATTCTTATGTCTTTAAAATATGCTGCCTCGTTGAGCAAATCGAATGTTTATGTAATCGATTCAGAATCTGTTATATCTCTAATAAGTATGCTAATGGCAAAACCGGAAGGTTTCGATA
>QNBI01000239.1 GCA_003641675.1 Spirochaetota bacterium
AAAATATAATAGAACGGCTGCAGGATCCCTTAATGCACATAATAAGGAACAGTATAGACCATGGTATTGAAACACCCGAAAAAAGGAAAGCGGCCGGCAAAAAGGAAACAGGGAGTATAATCCTGAAGGCATCCTACTCCGGCGCATATGTACTTATAGAGATTGAAGACGACGGAGCGGGAATAGATAAGAACAAAATTATAAAAACAGCATTAGGAAAAGGTATTATTTCCTCTGCTAATAACATGGACAACGAGAAAATATACAGCCTTATCTTTAGACCCGGGTTCTCTACTGCTGACAGAGTTACAAACCTATCTGGCAGAGGTGTTGGTATGGATGTTGTCAAGAAAGTTATTGAGTCCATGGGAGGTTCCGTTAGTATCGCGTCTTCTCCCGGAACGGGTACATCCATAACACTGAAAATTCCTCTTACCCTTGCTATAATCGAAGGGATGCTCATCCGCGTTGAGGATAGCTACTTTATTATTCCGCTATCCACTGTTAGTGAGTGTGTAGAGTTTAGAAGTGAGAATAGTCATCAAAAAAGCCGGAATCTAATATCTCTACGGGGGAAACTTATTCCCTACATAAAACTCAGGGATTATTTCGGCATAGGAGGTGAAACCCCTAAACTGGAGCAAATGGTGATTACCTATACCGGCAGCAGCCTTATCGGTTTCGTTGCAGACGAAGTGGAAGGACAGTACCAAACAGTAATAAAGAGTCTGGGCGCAGTCTACAGGGACCTTGACGGAATCTCCGGTGCGACAATCCTCGGTGACGGCAGGGTCGCTCTTATACTGGATGTCTTAAAACTTGCATATGTAAACAATTAAATGGAGGATAAAAAATGTACAGCACAGAACAGGGTAACATGAGTCAGTACCTGACATTCATGCTTGGAGAAGAAACTTTCGCAGTTAATATAGATTTCACAAGGGAAGTTCTTGAAGTTCCTCCGATAACAAAAGTCCCAAGAACGCCGGATTTTATGCCTGGAGTAATAAATCTCCGTGGAAATGTTGTCCCTGTAGTAGATGTACGTTTAAAATTCGGAATGCCTGCGCAGAAAATTACGCAGGACAGCGCTATTATTATTATGGAAATTAACTTTGATAATGAGCAGGTAACAGCAGGCGCACTTGTAGATAAAGTGGACGAAGTAATAGAATTGGATAACAAGAGTATTGAAACTCCGCCCAAAATCGGAATGCCTGTAAGCACAGAGGTAATTGAGGGAATAGGTAAACGGGGAGACAATTTTATCATTATTCTTAATATTAACAGGCTGTTCTCTCCGAAAGAACTCGAGTTAACTCAAAATCATAGCGAAGAAAAGAAAATTTGAACGGACTAAGAAAACTCAGCGATAATGATTTTTTTAAATTAAAAGAATTCATAGAATCAAAACTGGGAATAAATATTTCGGATAAAAAAAGGGCAATGCTGGAATCGAGACTCCAGCATAGATTGCGGAAACTTAATCTTGGAAGCTTTAATGACTACATTAATTTTACCTTTAAGAAAGACAGAAGCGGCATGGAAATAGGTCATCTTATAGACGCGGTAACCACGAATAAAACAGAATTTTTCCGTGAGCCGCGCCATTTTGAGTTTCTTAGTAAAAGTGCCCTGCCTTTGTTAATGAACACCTACAGTATTGGTATTGACAGACCTACCAGAATCTGGAGTTCCGGATGCTCAACCGGGGAGGAGACGTATTCACTTGCAATTCTACTAAATGAGTTTGCAGAAAAACACAGCGGTTATAAATTTACTGTAATAGGCACGGATGTTTCCGAAGCTTCTCTGCAAACTGCGAAAACGGCTGTTTACCCTATGAGTTCCATTGATATGCTCCCGTTTCATATAAAGAAAAAATATTTTTTAAAATCCAAAGACCACACTAAGAATCTTATAAGAGTTAAAAATACTCTGCGCTCTAGGGTTTCATTTAAGCTTCTAAATCTAAAAAATCCGAATTACAGCCTCCCCTTTAAGATGGATATCGTATTCTTCCGTAATGTGATGATCTACTTTAGCAGGGAAACCCAAAAAGAGGTTCTCTCCCGCTTATCCAGATTTATTAACAGCGGAGGATACCTCTTTATAGGCCATGCCGAGGCTATAATTAATATGGACCTTCCCTTTAAAAGGGCCGGCTTAAATATATACAGGTATTTTAAAGAGGAGACCGGCATAGAATGATCCGTGTTTTCATAATTGACGATTCCGCTCTTGTTCGTGAGACTATTAAAGACATTCTCTCTGCCGACCCTGAAATAAAGATAACCGGCACGGCTCATAATCCTATCTCAGCTATGAATACACTTCCAAAGGCAAAACCGGATGTATTAATACTCGATATACAAATGCCGGAGATGGACGGTTTAACATACCTAAAAAAAATAATGCAGGAAAATCCTATGCCGGTTGTAATATGTTCTTCTCTTACTCAAAACGGTTCAAGGGAAATTATAGATGCATTTGCCTACGGAGCCGTCGAGGTAATTACGAAACCCAAAATAGGAACTAAACGGTTCATCGAAGAGTCAAGAGTTAGGTTCATAGATGCAGTTAAGGCTGCGTTCATAGCGAAACTGTTTCCGTCCGGACATTCTCCGGAAGCTGTACCTCCAAAACTAACTGCAGATGTTATTCTTGCCGCACCTGCAGATTCGAGTTTGAAAACGTTTCTTAAGCTGAAAAATACACCAAGATTAGATCCTTTAATAGCTGTCGGAGCCTCTACAGGCGGAACAGAAGCTCTGCGTGTTTTTTTAAAATCACTCCCTGAAAGTACTCCGGGTATTGCTGTTGTGCAGCATATGCCGGAAAATTTTACCAGAGCATTTGCAGACCAGCTTAACAGAGAGTGCAGCATTACCATAAGAGAAGCAGAAAATAACGATGAACTTCGTTCCGGCCTTGCACTTATCGCTCCGGGCAACAGACACATGCTTGTAAAGAGAAAGGGTTTTACCTATTACGTCGAAATTAAAGACGGCCCGCTGGTAAACAGGCACAGGCCTTCCGTAGATGTCCTGTTTAGATCCGCGGCAAGATATGCCGGTGCAAATGCAGTTGGGGTTATAATGACTGGTATGGGAGATGACGGAGCGCAGGGCCTACTCGAAATGAAAAATGCAGGAGCTTACACAATAGCACAGGATGAGCAGTCCTCCGTTGTTTTCGGAATGCCAAAAGAGGCAATTAAACGCGGCGCTGTCGACAGAGTTGTTCCTCTGCATGAGATTAGTTCTGTGATAATAAACCTCTTAAACAGGAAATTCCTAAATAAGTAGCTGCATCTTTTGTGTAATTTAATCTTTCCACAGATCGATATCTATTATTCCTATTTTTGCGGCATACTTTATAAGCTCAACTATGTTTTTTACATTAAGTTTTCTCATTATATTTGCCCTGTGGTTTTCCACAGTCTTTACGCTGATAAAAAGCTTAGAAGCAATTTCCTTAGTCTGCATACCCTCTGCTAAGAAACGCAAAATCTGCTGTTCCCTGCTGGATAAAGACCCGTAAGCATCTCTTTTTGGCTCTTCAACATGCTTTTTCTCCAGCAGCAATTCTTGCACAACCTCGTGTGAAACGTAACTATCCATGTAATAATTTCCCTTTAGCACCTTCTGAATTCCTTCTAAAAGCTTATCCGGAGCGCTTTCCTTTATAATATAACCTTTAGCGCCGGCGAGAAAAGCCTCTTTAATATAGTTTATCTTTGAGTGTACACTTATAATAACAACCTTTATATCGGGCAGATCTTTAAGAATTTGTTTTGTTATCTCTATTCCGTCTATACCTTTTAATGAAAGGTCCAGTAATACCAGGTCCGGTTTTAACTTATGAACAAGAAAGAGCCCTTCCTCTCCGCTTCCCGACTCGCCTACAATTTCTAACGCTTCGTCTCTCTTAACAATGGATTTAAGCCCCTCTCTTACCGTAGGGTGGTCATCGATAATAATAATACTTTTCCTTTCTCTCATTCTGAAGCTCTCTTTTATTGTTCCTCCAGGGGGATTTCAATTTTTATCCTTGTACCTTTACCGGGTTTAGACAGTATACTGATGTTTCCGTTAAGGAGGGTTACGCGCTCCTTCATGTTTCTTAGGCCCATATGAGCATCCGGGGAAATATCGTCTATTTTAAAACCGCACCCGTTATCCTCTATCCGTATAATAACAGCGGGGTACGAAACAACAATTCGGAGCTCTGCTTTACCTGCATGAGAATGTCTCTGCATATTTATAAGCGCCTCCTGAATAATCCTGTACAGATGCAATGCCGTTTCTTTTTTTATTGTAACCCGGTCAAATCCGGAAGCTATATACTCAATCGAAACCCCG
>QNBI01000240.1 GCA_003641675.1 Spirochaetota bacterium
AGTTTCGGCCTGGTCCGGCCGGCTATTTAAAGCTGCCGGCTAGCATTAATAGGCCGGCCGACTTAATCTGCCGGTCATTTAAGACTTAAAGAAAAACCCTCGGTCATTCTCTTGTACACATACCCGGAAAAAATAAGTACTGGAAGAGTCGCCATAAGCCCGATTGCCATAAGTTCACCCCAGAGCGTCTCGTACTCTGTAATGAAATTTACAATACGCAGGGGCAGAGTTAAAAGATCGGGGTTTCGTATAAACAGAAGTGCAAAGAGAAATTCATCCCATGCAACAATAATGCTGAAAATAGCCGTTGCAATAATTCCACTGGAAGTTAAGGGAATTACAATTGATGTAAGAATTCTTAGTTTTGATGCCCCGTCTATCTCCGCAGCCTGTTCAAATTCTATCGGCATCGATTTTAAAAAGCCGAAAAGCATCCAGAGGCAGTAGGGAAGCGTATACACCTGATACACTACTACAAGCCCTATCCTGCTGTTTATAAGATGCGCAGAGGTAAAAATCGTATATAGAGGAATGGCAAGAACAATCGGAGGAAGTATTTTCACCACCAATACCCAGATAAGGAATATATAGTTAAGTTTAAAGGGAAATCTGTGCCTCACAAGTGCATAGGCTGCAAGAAATGCAAGTGTAAGTGAAAAAAGTGTTGAAAGCGATGCAACAAAAAAGCTGTTAAAGAGAAATTTAAAAAACCCGCCCTTTAATACATTTTCATAGTTTTTTAGCGTAATGACCTTCGGGAAAAAGGTAGGCACAGGGGAAATATTCTCCACAGGCCGTTTTAGCGAGGTAATAATAATCCAGTATACGGGAAAAACCACTACAGCAAGAATTACCACTATCATAATCCAGAACAGTAAACCCTTGCGTTCCATGGAGGTTCCGGACATTTAACCTTCCTCCTTCATAATATTTCGAATATAGAGGACAGAGATTATCGAAATTACAATAAGAATATAGATTGATGCAGTAGCTGCCCGGCCTAAATTAAAGTAGGTAAACCCTTCCCGGTATACGTAGTATGTAACAGTCTCTGTTGCATTACCCGGACCTCCCTGCGTAAGGGCGTAAACCTTACTGAATACTCTGAATGTGTCTATCGTCCTTAAGAGAATTACAAGCAATATCTGATTAAGCATAATAGGCAGAGTTATAAGGGTAAGAGTTTTATAGTAACTTGCACCGTCTATACTTGCAGCTTCGAAGATCTCTCTGGGAATGGTATTTAATCCAGCCTGCAGAATAATAAATGCAAAGGGTGTCCATTGCCAGATATCAACAATTATTACAGAAAAAAGGGCCATTTTAGGATTAATAAGCCAGCCTACCGGATGAAGGCCTATATTCTTAAGAATATAGTTAAGAAGGCCTATATCGTAATGGTAGAGAGTTTTCCAGATAGAGCAAATAACCATTGTAGATATCATCATGGGGAAAATAATAGTTATCATAAAAATCTGTTTTCCCTTAAAAAACCCGTAAAACAGGAGCGCAAGAAACAAGCCTATTCCTACCTCTGCAAATGTTGCAACCGCGGAAAAAATTATTGTATTAATGAATGATTTCTGGAAAAGGCTGTCCGTAATTATCCGTTTAAAATTTGTAAAGCCGAAGAATTTCTTTGTGTCCGATAAATAGTTGTACCTAAAGAAGGACATGTGAAATACATTAAAAATCGGATAAACCGTTAGGAAGAGAATTACCAACAATGCGGGAAGAAGTATTATATAGTAGAAGCTGCTGCTCTTTATATTTTTTTTTAAGTGAAGTTCATTACTCATAGTGCATCTCTAGTTTGAAATAAACGGCAGCTTCGCAGGCAAGCTGCCGCTATTTTAATTATTCGCTATCCCAAGCTATTCCAGAACCTCTGCCATTTTTGCATTGGCTTCTTTAAGCGCATCCTGAGCACTCATGGAACCTACAAGAGCAAGCTGCAGATACGTTCCGAATATATTCTCAAGTTCGCTCCACTTTATCGTCCTCGGCCTGCCAACAGCATTTTTAAGGGCAGCGGCCTGTACAGGATACCATGGGTACTTTGCTATAAGTTTAGATACCTTATATACACTGTCCCTCGTCGGTGCAAGTCCTGTTTCGTCGGCAAGTTTAACCTGCATTTCTTTCCCTGTAATGTAGAGCAGGAAATCAAAAGCAGCAGTGTGATGTTTGGAAGCTTTGGGAATTCCCAAAAGCCATACGCCTATCATCGGCGATGATTTTTCCACTTCTCCCGGATGAGTCGTTACTTCGACCTTATTTACAACTCTGGATTCATTCGGGTCGTTAAGTTTGGGAACCCAGCTCGGCCATACCTCTGTTACAATACCGGCTTTTCCGCCGTAAAGGGCATCCTTAACCTGAGCAGAATTATACATCGATACACCTTCCGGTGCATATTTTTTAAGTTTTAAGAAAAAGTTTAAAGCGTTAAGAGCCTGCGGGGAGTTCAGAGCAGGCTTGCCGTTATCAAGCACCTTTGCACCGAAAGCCCAGTAAATCGGGAGAAATCCAGCTACAATTGGATTTCCCTTTACACCCCTAAATACAACACCGTAAACATCCGGCTCGGACTGCTTAATCATCTTTGCATCGGCCAAAACATCATTCCACTTTGCAGGTTTTGAAAGGCCTAATTTCGCAAAAATATCCTTTCTGTATGCAAAAAGTTCAACATTGCCCACATGCGGAAGTGCATAAAGAGCTCCATTGTCCGTATACGGATACCGCCCCAGTTTCACTGCTGTGGATATTAGGTCCGTGTCAGGGCTTGTGCCTTTCTTTTTATAAAGCTCATCCAGGTTTGCAAGCCACCCTGCCTTTTGAAACTGAGTTGCTATCGGGTCATCTATCATAATAACATCGTATGTGCCGACTGAATTTTTCATATCGATAACAACTTTTTCATAGAGACTGGAGCCGGGAAGTTTAAGGACTTCAAAACTAACATCCGGGTGGAGTTTTGAATACTCATCCACAGCTATCTGCATAGCCTTTCCATAACCTCCGTCTCTTCCCGCTACTGTAAGTTTAACCGGGCCCTTTTCCTGCTGTCCTCCAGACCAGATTAATATCGGGCTAAATGCAAGCAGCAGAACCAGTGCCAGAAACCAGTAGTTCTTTCTCATTTTTTCCTCCTCATTTATTTTTTATTCTGGCTTATTCTATCATAAAATCACCTTCATAAGTGATAAAATAATTCTACCGTATAAGTTGCATATATGCTTGTTAAGCAATTAGTAGATTTTTATTAAAATATGGTTAACAAGTAAAATATAACTGTTGTATAATCAATATATGGCAAATAAACGAGATGAACCGGGCCATAAAGATAGATTTCGGTCTCATCCTCACAAAAAAACATCCGGCAGTCACAGGCTAAAACAGAAAGACCTCGTTATGCGCATATTCTTCATGTTCGAAGAAGAGTACGAAAAACAGGATGTAGAATCAATCTGGAACATCAAAATTCCTATAGAGAGGATAAAAGACTACCTAAAGGATACATGCGATGTTAATTACAGGAGTAACCTCTGGGTGTATACCCAGCTAAAGCGCTACGAAGAAGAACTTGGAGTACGTCTGTTTAAAAAAGAGACTGCAGATAACTCAGATAACGGCGAATTTTATCTCTCCATCTATGACAGAATGCTGAAATTCTATCAGAAACAACACCTCTATGTGAGCAAAAAGATAAAAGTTGCCAATGCCGTATACGACAAAATAAAAAACGATGTTAATGCACAACCGGAAAAAGAGCGCAGAATAAAAATACTTTTAGGGGCGGGGAGTACGATATATCACCTTGCAAACATTATAGCGGATAAATCATGGTACGATCCTATCCATTACTCCATCTATACACATAACCTTGGATCTTTAAAACGGCTCTTAGAACCGTCTGTTAACTACAATACAATAGAAGTATTTACCCCGTCCGGTAAGGTAGACCCTGTTACCTATACAATTATCGGCGACCCGGATTTTCTTTGCAATGCAGGAGCTTTCGACTATATAGCAATGGGTACTTCGTATGTGTTTAAAGGCGAACTATTTGTAGAATCGAAACAGGAAAGCAATATTAAAAGGGCTATTCTTAAAGAGGCGGAAGGTACAAAGCTGCTTATTCTTACTAAGCATGAGTTTACAGACAAAAAACCGGAAGGGTTAAACCCCTACGGATATCTTTCCGATTATAACTATGTTGTCGTTCCAAGAATAAGCACTTCCAATGAAATCCGCAAAAAATACGATAAAGTTTTCGAAACCTATCGAAATATATTTGAACCGGAGATACTGCACTGGAACTACTCAATCTTTAAA
>QNBI01000241.1 GCA_003641675.1 Spirochaetota bacterium
CAAATCTGGGCGCAGACATCGACCTGCACCGACTGTGCTCCTTATGGCGGTATTGAAGGAACCTTTTCCACAAACCCGGTAGGTTTTGCTTTTCCAGTTAAGCAGCCCTCTGCAAAGAAGATTATTGATTCTCCGGAAGAGTTAAGTGCAAATATTACAGAGGATGTGCCGGCTGTCATCTCTGATTTTTCTACAGCCTCCATGTCTATGGGTAAGGCGAATACACTTATCAGCGAAGGCCTTAAAGCATCCGAAGAGGTTTTTTTAGACAGCAGGGGCAGGCTTACCAATGACCCGGCTGTTATTAAAGAGGGAGGAACTCTCCTCTTCTTCGGCGGGAAAAACTACGGTTACAAAGCGTACGGTATGTCCCTGTGGTGTGAGGCATGAACTGCCATGGGTGGCGGAAGTGCCAATAATCCGGAATCTAAAACGAGGCAATCAATTAACCTTACCGTTATAGACCCGGAAGCCTTCGAAGGAACGGATTACTACTATAAGGAGATAGAGCGTTTTAAGAACAGAGTTAAAAAGAGTAAGCTGCACCCCGGTTTTAAGGAGATAAGATTTCCAGGCGAAAGGGGCTTAAAACAGCTTAAACTCTCGCAGGAAAAGGGGGTGGATGTTAACTCAGAGCTTCTTTCAAAACTTAATGGTATCGCTTTAAAATACAGAATGGAGGAGATAAAGTGAAAAAAATAAAGGTTGGTTTTGTAGGAGCCGGCTGGATGGGAAGCGTGCACCTTAAGAGGCTTTCCGAGAGAAACAATGCGGAAATACTTGCACTCTGTGAAACAAACAGGGAAAGAGGGAAAAATATCCTTAAGGAGCTTAAGTTGCCGCAGGAAATTCTTACAGACAGCTACGATGATATAATTACAAACGAGAGCATAGATGCGGTATGGCTTGTAAGCCCCAACAGCTTTCATGGCAAACAGGCCATCCAGGCCATAGAGGCGGGTAAACATGTCTTCTGCGAAAAACCAGCTGCAACGGATATCGGCGACTTCTACAGGGAAATAGATACAGAGTCGGCAAGCATGAGTCTAAAAACATTTGTAGATTATATCCTCTACTTTGACCCTATGGAGCAGAAGCTTATAAAAATGGTCGAAAGCGGGGAATTCGGAACAGTTACACAGATACAGGCAAACTACAGGCACGCCGTAAATATTACAGGCGATAAAACGTGGAAACTTAAGAAAGGCATAGTGGGAGATGCAATAGGAATGGGAATTATACATGCTATTTCCTCTATTGTATTTCTTATGAAATCACAGTCTGAGCCTGTTTCTGTATATGCAAAAGCCATGCCCTCGCAGGTGAGAGGTTTTGAGCCGGAACCTGTATGGACAATCATTATTAACTTTAAAAACGGAGCTACCGGAACATGCCTGGGTAATATAGACTACGGAAACGGCTACGATGCATATCATAATATATTCGGGACGAAGGGCGGATTTATATTCGATTCACAGCAGGACAATAGAGCCAAAGTGCGGTACTGGGCCGAGAATACAACCGGCAAACACTGGATTTTTCCGATGGACGTGCAGAGATGCAGAGAGGAGGGATTCGAAGAGCTTGCATGGCCTAATGATATGTCCATGCCGGACAGCGGCGATGTGATAGAGCACCAGACCGGAGCGGCTGTGGACCATTTTTTAAACTGCATAGAAAAAGGAAAATCTTCACCTCTAAGCTTTGCAAATTCCAGGATTATCGCGGAAATCGGCTGGGCTGCGCAGATATCGGCCCTAACCGGGAAAGAGGTCTCACTGCCTCTTGACAGAGAAGAAGCTTTAAGGATTCTGAAATATGCCCCCGGGGCCGGCAGAGATAGTATAACCGACAGAAACGGTATACCAAGCGGAGGCAGTATACCAGGCAGAAACGGCAGGCCAGGCCGAACCGGCAGCCGGGGTGATATCGGAGGTGATGTATGAAAGAAAAAGATTATATTCGGGAACAGCTTGTACATCTTCTAACAGGCGGGGGAGCTCACATAAGCTTTGCGGATGCCGTTAAAAACTTCCCGGAAAACAAGAGGGGACTAAGAATCCCTAATTTAGCGCATACCGCATGGCAGCTTATAGACCATTTAAGAATTGTACAGTGGGATATTGTGGAATTCATTATAAATCCATACCACATATCTCCGGAATTTCCTTCGGGTTACTGGCCGAAAGAAGGCGCTCCCAGACATTCGGATGACTGGGAAAAAGCACTGGAACAGATCAGCGGAGATCTTAACAGAATGCTTGAGCTCGTGCAGAACCATAATAATAACCTTTTTCTGCCGATACCGCACGGAACCGGACAGACTCTTTTCCGGGAAGCTTTGCTGCTGGCAGACCATAATTCGTACCACATCGGCCAGCTTGTCGATGTGAAAAAACTTCTCGGCATTCCTGTGAGAAATTAGCAATTAAATTAGCTGTTATAAGCAGAAACTACCCATCTGTACCGCCTTCTTTTAAACTCTTTCTAAACTCTTTCTAAACTCTTTCTATACTCTTCCTCGATAAAACTTCCTATTCTTATATATTTATTGTAGAGTTTGTCATAAATTTCAGCATAACTTTCGTTGGGCTCATACTCCGCCTCGAAGCCGCATTCCATTGCTTTTTGAGCCTCCGGTATGTCTCTGTATATCCCACCTGCAACTGCTGCAAACATTGCAGCACCGAGGCCAACAGTCTGGTCCGATGCGCTCACTTTAATTCTTTTCTTCATCACATCCGCTATTGTTTGTACTACAAAGGGAGAGTTTTTGGCGACTCCGCCTATGGCAATAATATTGTCAACTGGAACACCCTCCTCCTCGAATCTTTCCGCGATACGGCGGGTTCCGAATGCAGTTGCCTCTACAAGTGCTCTGTAAATCCTTGGGGCATTTGTCCCGAGGGTTAGGCCATAAATTGCACCTTTCAGCGCCTGGTTTGCATCAGGAGTACGTCTTCCGTTCAGCCAGTCAACGGCAATAACCCCGGATTCTTCAGGATTTATTTTTACAGCTTCTTTATCCAGTTCGGAAAGGATGGAATTTCTTACACTTTCCGCTATTTTTTTTGCCGAATCGCTATCAACGCCGCCTAACCCGCTAATTAGCTTAAGCGGCCATGACAGTATATCCTTAAACCAGGCATATATATCTCCGAAAGCAGACTGCCCCGCCTCCAATCCTATCATTCCCGGCATAATTGAACCGTCCACCTGCCCGCAGATTCCTTTTACCAGCTTTTCCCCTTTCTTAGTTTTAAATCCGCCTTTCTCAGCAACCGCCATATCACAGCTTGATGTTCCCATTACCTTTACAAAAGAGCCGACTGTAATTCCGGCCCCAACTGCACCCATATGCGCATCCAGAGCACCGACACCCACAGCTATTCCCTCCTTAAGGCCCAGTCTATCCGCCCATTCTCTGCATAACTTCCCTGCAGGTACATCGGAAGTGTATGTATACTTATAGAGCCGCTCGCGTATTCCTCCCAAAAGGGGGTCCAACTTCACAAGAAACTCATTAGAGGGCAGCCCTCCGAAGGATTCATGCCACATAGCCTTATGCCCCGCCGCACACCTGCTTCTCTTTACTGCAAGGGAGTCTTTGTTTCCGGTAAGAAGAGCGGGCATCCAATCGCAGTGCTCCATCCAGCTGTATGCGCTTTTACGCACCTCTTTATCCTCTCTTAACACATGAAGCATCTTTGCCCAGAACCATTCAGAGGAGTATATTCCCCCTTCGTACTTTGTATAGTCTGTTCCGCTCCAGCTATGGGAAAGTTTGTTTATCTCCTCCGCCTCTTTCAAAGCGGTATGATCTTTCCATAGTATAAACATGGCATTCGGATTTTCCGAAAATGCAGGCAAAAGAGCTAACGGCATTCCGGTTCTATCCACAGCGGCGGGAGTGGAGCCTGTTGTGGCGGCGGAAATACCGGCGATTCTTTCTGCCGTTCCTTCGGGGGCTTGTTTAAGCGCACCCTTAACAGAATCCTGCATAGCTTCTATATAGTCCAGAGGGTGTTGTCTAAAGCGGTTTTCTGAAGCTTCACAATATTTTCCTTTGCTCCATCTTCTATAGGCGGAAACATAATTGCTGACCGTGCTTCCGTCTTTTGCATCTACAATTACAGCGCGGCACGAATCGGTTCCAAAATCCAGCCCTAATACAAGCGGATAATCTGTCATAGAAATTTCCTCCTCTGTATTTTGCTCATTCTAAATTTAACTCTCTTAATTTAACATAACCTTTTTCCATAATAGGGTCCCCATGCCCGAATAGAATAATATCTATCGGGAGTTTCGCCAGCCTCCGTACAGATTCCTTTACCTTTTC
>QNBI01000242.1 GCA_003641675.1 Spirochaetota bacterium
AAGAAAGAGATAAAATTGTTCTGTCTGTTTTCGATCCGCTCTTCCAGCCGGCAAGGGCACCAAGTAGAGTTCCCACTATTACAGCAATAATCAGTGCAGTAACAACAAGCAGTAAAGTTTGCCAGATCCGGTCTCCGATTACATCTATAACAGGACGTTTCTGCCAGAAAGAATAGCCAAGGTTACCCTGCACAAGCTGTTTAAAATAATCTATAAACTGAACCCACATAGACTTATCAAGTCCGAATTTTACCCGCATAGCCTGTAGTTGAGCAGCACTTACTCTCGGATCTCTAAACATCATGCGCACAGGATCTCCTGGAGCCATCCTGAAAATCACAAAATTAGTACAGATAATCGCAAAAATAGTAATTAATGCTGCAAATGTCTTTTTTAAAGCAAACCGTAATGTTTTCAACTTAAACTGTTCACCTCCAGAATATAAAGAAATAGCTCCTCCCCCTTAAAGAGAGGAGCTATATCATTTATTTACTATAGACCAAACCTATTTAACAGGACGTACTTTATAATAGGACCAGGGATTTATCCACGTAGAAACTCCTCCCATAGTACTTACAAAACCGGTAAATTTATCCGTCCTTAGGGGATTAATGGATTTATACCTTAATAAAAATCCATAGGGAAGATCCTTATTTAAGATGCTCTGCATTTTAAAAAGGTCTGCCCTTCTTTTCTGCATGTCGACTTCCGCTGCCATAGCATCCAGATATTTATCAAATTCCTTGTTGTTATAATATGCACAGTTCCATCCTTCCCCGCCGTTATCCCAACTTCTTGCAAATTCCCATATCCAGTCTGCATGCGGGCCAGGTTCTTCATTTCCTATTGCAATATCAAACTTATCATTATTCGGTGCATACCAGAAATCGTAGAAGGTATCAAGATCAATAACTTTAAGCTTTATCTCTATTCCGATAGTCTTTAATTCTTCTTTTATAAGATGCATTGCCTTTATTTCCCTTGTCCAGTCGGAAGGTCCCAAAAGCACAAACGAAAGATCCTTGCCCAATTTAGGATCGTTTAATATTCCATCCCCATCTGTATCCTTATAGCCTGCATCACTCAATATTTTTTTAGCCTTTTCCGGATTATAAGCATACTGGTTTAGGTTAGGATTATGATCCTTTAATTCGGTATACATAAAACTGTCCGCAGGATCAGCATAACCTAAAAAGGCTATCGCGATTATCCTTTTCACATTAATCCCGTACATTATCGCTTTTCTTACATTAAGATCCCTTATTGCATTTTTCTTATGCAGGTTAAAAGAAAGCCAATCGATAGTTATGCCCGGATCTATTCTTGTTGTTATACCTTTTACGCCCTTAAAACCGGCTAATGCAATCGGAGCTATACCATTATAACCTATCATATCTATTTCACTGGTTTTTAAAGCTGCATACTCAGATTCTGTACTTCCGTATGTCTTTAATACAACATCGTCTACACTTGGTTTTTCACCCCAGTAATCCTTGTTCTTAACCAGCCATATATACTGCCCAGATTTAAACTCTTTTAGTTTAAACGGTCCGGACCCAATAGCGTTTGCATTATTAAAGGAATGCATTTTATTTTTGTACTTCTCCCATATATGTTTTGGAAGAATAGGCGTCCAAAACACAGGAGGATATGAACCGCCATGTATCTCCTTTAAGGTAAACTGAATTGTATAATTATCTATTACTTTGACCGATTTACAGTCAGTATCCGGAAATTGCCAGGCAGGGTCCGATTTTGGTAAATATTTAAGTGTAAAAGCAACATCTTCTGCAGTAACAGGGACTCCGTCATGAAATTTAGCGTTTTCTCTTAGGTGGAAAACCCATGTCTGGTGATCCTTTGTTTCCCAGCTTTTTGCAAGCATTGGAATGGGCTTATAACCAGGAGCAGGGCCCGTTATCCACAGCTGGTCATAAACAAGCGGCCAGAAAATACAGCCCATTTCTACATACTGCCAGCTTTCATCCGGAATTAAGGTATCTATTGCTTCTTCTGTTGTAAAACCCACATTAAACTGTACTCTTTTTTTAACAGCAGGCTGTTGCGTAGCTGCCTTTTTTGTTGCGGCTTGTTTGCCCTTAGCCTCTTTCTGCCCTCCGGCAAAGGCCGAAGATACCAACAGAAGCAGAATAAGAAGTGCGATAACAAGTTTAGATAGTTTGCTTTTCATTTTTCCATCTCCTCTATTGAATATATTAATTCTATTATTAAATATTCATCTGTCATTCCTCTAACAGATCTCTGACATTATAATGAAAAACTATAATAATAATTTTTATTCAGAATAGTAGGTGATATCAAATTCAGAATCTATTATTCTCCTATAAAACTTAATCTTTTTAATCTCCCCCCTTAAATCAAAAAGAAAATCTGAAAAAACAGGCCACATTAAAACCCATATTGCTACATATAGGCCTTCACTAAATATCATAAATAGAACAGAACTCGATTCCTCTCTATTTTTGCTTGCAAAGAAAATAACAATTAACAAACCTATCGAAAGAGCAAAATTAAAAACTATTTTTGTCGTAATATGTCTTATTTCTTTTTTAGCAAGCCTTATTAAATAATAAAAATAATTTTTTAAACCCTCTGTTAATCTTTTTTCAACCTTTTCTGATTTTTCTCTCTCCGGAAGGTGAGCTTTTATAACAAACTTGTTTTTTCTTCCTATTTCTTCAACACAATCGATTAAATATTCAACAAAATCTTCTTTTAAATCCCTATTCGTAAAGGAAGATGAAAAATCATATTCATTAAAAAGTGCTTTATAGCTTTCAGTACGGAAAGCAATTATATACTTTCCGTCTTCCGTTTTATCGTACCTGTCCAGTATATTCTTTTTTAACATATACTTTAGTACAGCTTTGTTTCTACTATTTCATCTACGGTTATATCAAGCTTCGCCGCTTCTTTAAAAAAGTATGCCCTTGCTTTCTCTTCAAGAAGTTCGGGAGGGAAAACCCCTTTTGTTTTAATTTTGTTATTTACAAGCATCTTTGTAAAAAGAAATGCAGATTGCCCCGTTATATAAGACTCATGAGTTATTTTTGCTTTTTTAAATGACTCGGTTAATCCCGGAGCCATTACATAGTTTTCGTACTTTACTTTTTTCCCGTTTTTTTCACCAAAGAGTCTTATAACAAAAGCCCCTTCTTCGGAAATCATGCCTTCATCCAGAACTGCTTGAATTTCGTCCGGATACTTCGGAGCGGGAGGAGTGAGTTTTGAAATTAGTTCCATTGGAATAACTTTTGCTCCATTAACATCAACAGGTTTTTCCGATAATAACCCCATTTTATAAAAGTACTCTGCAAGATCCAATGCAGGACCGCCGTACCTGAAATATACGGATTTTACTCCCTTTAAAGCCGGATGTTTCGAGAGGAGCCCCATTGTTACAGGTTCTTCATGTTCATGATCTACCATCCTTCGTTTTCCTAAACCTCTAAAATCCTCCATTTTTGGATTATTAAACGGATTAACCATTTTAAATTTGCCGTTTTCAAATACTACAGGCTGTGCTGCCATATCGCCGAATGCTGTCTCAGGCGACCACCAAAATGGTATAAACTTTTTCGACCATACACCGTCATAGACTAAAATTTCTATTTTCTCACATGAATCCAGCTTGTCCAGTGATTCACGAGTTATAATATTTGCAAGCCCCGGAGCAGATCCTGTATTCATTAAACCTGTTATGCCTGTTTTTTTAAACTCTTCGTCTCTATTAAGTTCTCTTTTTACAGTATCTATAAAACTAATATTCTCATTTATAGGTCCGCATGCTAAATCCTGATAATTGCATCTATTCTCTAAAGCAGCATCCATAACATTCATATTAAAATCCGGCGGCAGACCATTTACAATAAGGTCGGTTCCTTTGGAAATATCAATAATTTCTCTTTTATCCTTTGCATTAACCCTAACAGCTTTTGCTTTTTTTAGAGTCTTTTCAAGTTCTTTAGTTGCTTTTAAATCGTAATCTGCACAGATAATCTCCTCTACTGCCGGTTCTGCATCTAATTTCTTGGCTATAGTACCTCCCTGTGCACCGACGCCAATAACTACCACTCTCTTCATAGTTTTTCTCCTTAATTTAAAGTATATATTCTTCCTGTTTTACTACTTCTATTTGCCATTTCTTGATTTCTTGTAAAAATATATTCCGTTCCTTATTATCAAGTACCTCAGGAGGAAAAACTCCTCTATGATTTATCTCTCCTCTAAGCATCATTAACGCAAAAACAGAACATGGAACAGATGTTATCCAGGATACATCGCTTGTACCTGGAATCATTTTGCAGGCATCC
>QNBI01000243.1 GCA_003641675.1 Spirochaetota bacterium
CCCCGGCGTCTACATAACGGATTAGCTCTTCTGCTATAGCGCCTGCATCTCTGCCGGCTGCCGATTCCGCGTCTGCAGCCGAATCTCCCCATGAAACTGCTGCAATGACAGCTTATGAATCCCCATGGGCATCTGCACACGCCGAATATAGTGTTAATATTGTATAAATAATATAAAAATTATTTTCATATTTTATTTAAAAAGTAATATTATTATTTGATGAAAGTAAATAATTTTTGGAACATCAGTGAGTATCAGCATTACTAAAGATTCCATTTTCCCTGCTTTTAGTGTATAATATTTTCCATAATAAAACTTATTCAGCTTCTAAGAAGAAAGAGGAGAGTGTATAAATGGATTTTTATGATGTTGTAAAAATAAGACACAGCTTAAGAAACTACGATCCGAACAGGAAAGTTCCCAGAGAAGTAATAGAGAGGATCCTAAATGCAGGCCGGCTGGCTCCATCTGCCGTTAATAACCAGCCGTGGAGGTTTATTGTAACAGATTCCGAAAAAGCCCTTAAAGATGTTCACTCATGCTACCATGCATCATGGTTTCAGGATGCACCTAATGTGCTAATTGTAGCAGGTGATTACGACAAAGCATGGGTAAGAGGTGACGGATACAATTCGCTGGAAACCGACCTTGCAATTGCCATGGACCACATAATACTTGCAGCTGCAAACGAAGGCGTCGGGACATGCTGGATTGCAGCCTTTAACCCGTTTGCCTTAAGAAAGGTGCTTAAGCTAAAAGCTTCCGAACAGGTTTTCACAATTACCCCATTAGGCTACCCTAAAGAAGGATTTAAAGATGATAAGAGGCGTTCACGTAAACCCTTGGATGACGTAGCGGAGTGGATTTAATAGCTCATCTCGATGAACTTAATTACAAAATTCTCCGCACTCCGCAGATCATTGTATTTTTCTAATCAATTATGATATATCATTTCTGATATATTTCGTCCGAATTAGAAATACAAATAAAACATAAAGTATTATATATTAAGTAAATATATACCTATTCATCTATGGCACATTAATTGCTTTATATCTATTGTACTAATATTGTTTATAGGAGGATCTTATGAAAAGAATTATTACATTAACAGCAATGTTTGCTATTCTCATAACAGGCATGCTGTATGCGGAAAAAACCGGCAATACCGGAGGTTTTGGTTATTCTACCGGAGTTATTATCTGGAACAGCAATGTTTCTGCTCTTAACAAGGCTCTTTCAAGCCAGGGGTATAGCGGTTTTGACCAGTTCGACTATAGCTACGGTGGTGGCGGCGGCTTTCTAATGAACAACTTTTATATAGGCGGATGGGGATTCGGAAGCATCTATCAACTGCAGGTGGATAACCCAACCAGCTCCAATTATATTAAAAAGGATTCCGGCGCCGGAGGATTCGATCTCGGATATCTTGCGTTTAACACAAGAAACTTTTTTGTTATCCCTACGGCAGGCTTTCTATGGGGCGGAGGCGTTCTTTCCGTCTTTAATGCTCTCCCGACAAGTACGCAATTTTCCGGCCTTCTTGCCGACCCGGGAAATATAACTCAGATAAGCTACGATAACTATTCTTTATCCGTTTCTCTCCAGACCGGAATTAAATTCGGATATATGGGGCTCTACATAAGGAGCGGCTATATTTTTACGCCTATAACGACATGGAGCATTAAAGGCTACAGCGGAAACCTTACAGGCGCCCCTTCAATGAGCGAGCATTCTGTATTTGTTGCTGTGGGGGCCGTATTCGGGTCTATGGGTAATGACAGAAAATATAATTTTAAAGAGGTAAGAGAGAAAATTAAATAAAAAGCAGAGAAACAGCAATAGAAAAAGAATGTAGCTGTTTTTCTTTTTTTCAGGTGTAATTTAATAGATTTAAAAAGGTGCAGGTCTGGTAAATACAGCAGTATTCCGCCTGCTCTCTTTTTAAAAATAATTTTATATTTTCGGACAGGCATATTAATGATTTCTGGTTTTCTTCTCCAACTGGGTAATTCTTTCAAAATTATTCTCGCTGTAGTGGGCTTAGCCAGCATGTATCCGGAGGTGGAAGTAGATAATGTTTCCATATACAGAGATAATAATTCAATTTTCGTTCAGTTCGATACGGAATCAATTTTAAATAATTCCATAATGCATATAATCGATTCCGAAGTAGACGTAGACTTCAGCTACCTGGTTACAACACAACGGTGAAAGGAAAAACTGTTTACAGCCGCAATTATATTGAACGGGTATCAGCTGCACAGAGCCGCTACAGAGTGAACAGAGGAGAATTACTTACATTTGAAGGGCTTATAAAAAGGATGAAACATCATGAGTATAAAATTTATGAAGATCTAACAAATTCCGGTGCCGTCAAAGCTAAAACTGTAATAAAATTCAGCTTAAGCTGCAGAGAAACACCTGATCTTCTAAAACTCTGGGGAAACAAACCCGGTATAACTATAAATTATGCACTGCGGTAATATCTGATAATGCGACCCTGCATAGCGGAGGGGAAGAAACTTTTATAGTGCTGTATAAAATGGTTATAAGAGTAAGAGTTTTATGAGAGGAAAGTTTTTTCTAATTCTTCTATTTTCCATGCTTTTAATTCTCGTATTTTCTGTCCTTATTACTTACAGTGCAGTCAGAGAAACTCAATCCACAATTTATAAACAGCTATTAAGCAGTTTGTACGGTAATAATAAAACTTATACCGAGTTAAAAAAAAGCATAGAGCTCTACAGAGCTTTTTTTAAAAACAGAGCAGTGGAAATTACCAGAAAAAGCATGTCTCTTTATCTGGCAGTAATATTCGTTATGACAGTTCTTCTTTTTCTATTTGTTCTGCAGATAACAAAACCTTTATCACGGCTTGCATTGATGCTTAAAAATGTGAAACTGCTCGAAAAACCGGATGCTCTGTTATTTAAGGAAAGGGGTTCTTACGAAATTCGTACTCTCATACGCTCCATTAATGAAATGGCCGTTAACCTTAGAGAGTATCAGGACCTTGTAGGAGACAAAGCAAAATACCAGGGGTGGAAGGAGATTTCGCGGATTATTGTGCATGAAATAAACAATCTTGTATCACCGGTCGAAACATACTCAAGCTACCTTATAGAAAAAGTCCCAGATAATGAGCGTGAAATAATCAGTTTAATTCTTTCCAAGCTTGGCGAGATAAAAGAGGTGCTCCTGAAATTCAGAAACCTCTCCCACCTTCCTGAACCGGTGCCGGAGTTTGTTTCCGTAAATGAGCTCATTAAAGAGGCCGTATCGGAATTCGAGAGAGTTTCCTTTGCCCCGTGTTGCAAAGATATCTCCATTAATGTTGACAGAGTACTTTTCGCGGAAATACTCCGTAATATCATAAAAAACGGATTGGAATCTAAACAAAATGCATCTGTAAATATTTCTGTCCTATGCAGCAACAGCGTCGATGTTATAGTAGAAGATGATGGTAAAGGAATTCCTGAAAACCTTGCAGAAAAAATATATAAGCCCGGCTTCACCACAAAACCAGGCAATATCGGCATTGGTCTTGCTCTGTCAAAGAGACTTGCCGAGGAAATGGGACTAAAGATAGAAATTTCAAGTACCGGGAAAAGCGGTACAGTCTTTAAAATTAAAGCAGAAGATCTTAAATAGAATTATTGTTCCGGGAGAATAGACGTTATGGATATTTTAGTCGTTGATGATGCCAGAGATATTATATCAAGTATCAGGAAAGTGCTTCCCGAATTCAGAGTAATGGGTGCGGTGGCTTTTTCACAGGTCAAGAATATCCTCAACAGGGATAACGGTATTAATATTATACTAATCGACGTAAAACTTGGTAATGAGGATGGGATAGAAGTATTAAAGTATGTAAAAGCGAAATATCCCCTTATAGAATGCATTATGATATCAGGTTATTCTACAATTGAAAAAGCGGTACAAGCTATCAAGTTGGGCGCCTACGATTTTCTTGAAAAACCGCTTTCCTTCCAGAAAGTTAAGATAACAATTAATAATGCTCTCGAGCACAGGAATTATTTAAGGCTCCTAAACGAACATGCATTACGCTACAGACTCTTAGGTAAATCGGATAAAATACAGAGAGTCAAGAATCTTATGGATAAAGCATCCGTTACAGATTTTCCGGTTCTTATATCCGGTGAAAGCGGGTCAGGAAAGGAACATATAGCTAACCTTATTCATTTAAAGAGCAGCCGGTCGCAGAAAGAAATGATAGCGGTCAACTGTGCTGCAATACCGGAGAGTCTTTTTGAAAGCGAGCTGTTCGGGCATGAAAAGGGCGC
>QNBI01000244.1 GCA_003641675.1 Spirochaetota bacterium
CTTCGATTAATAAGATTTATCATTGCATACCATGAAAAAATTATTAAAATTTACAGGATTTTTCCTCTTATTTTTCGCATTCCAGTATGTCTCTGCAGCACCACAGCAGATATACTCACCTTTACATGACCCTCATATCCAAAGCGGGGAAAACTTATCTTACCTTGTAGTGAATAAAAAAGGTTCTGTTACAATCAAAGAAACTGTCGAACTCGATAAATCTGGTAGAAAATACCTTATAAGGGTAACAACGCCGCTCATATACCGCGAACTTGCTCTTCTAAGAGAAACGATGACTCCTGTTGAACTTACAATCGTAACTAAGAATGACAACTACCTGTTAACAACCAGAAAAAGTATTAAGTATTCCGGTAAAAATCAAAATACTTCTAAAACCGGCAAACTTGCACTTTTAAGCGCATCCGACATGCCATACGCTCTTAGAGGCTTTCCCTTTGAAAATCCCGTACCTATCGAAATAATATTTATTAACGACCAGGAAACAGGGAACAGCGACGCTCCCTTTAAAGTAACAGCCGAAGCTGCGGGAGAGGAATCTCTATCCATAGCAGACAGGTCAATACCATGCTATATAATAGAGATAAAATACCATATTTCAGGGTTTATGTCCCTCTTTAAGAGCATGTTCCCCAAAACAAGACTCTGGTATAGTAAAGCATCCCCGCATTATCTCGTTAAATATGAAAACAAGGGAGGTCAGGGCAGCACCGGAAATATGGTTATGACAATTGCAGACTACAGCGGCTGGAATTAAACCTATTTAAAAAGAACGTCTAAAAGTTTCGAAAGCTGGGAATAATCGGGTATTATAATATCCGCACCAGCCTCGATTAGCCTCTTTCTCTTTACAGTATTTAGACCGTGTCTCCTCAACTCATCACTCGCAACTCCTACTGCAAAAATCCCGGCTCTGCACGCTTCTCGTATCTCCACAGGGCCGTCTCCGAAAACTGCTACCCCTTCTCCGGATGCCTGTCCTATATCGGCCAAAATCCTCTCCATAACTCTGCGTTTAGGCTCATGATCTATCTTTCCAATGGAGCCGTATATATGTTCTTTAAAATAATCTGCAAAGCCAAGAATCCCGGCTTCCTTTTCCACATCTTCCTGGTCTGTACCGCTTGCAAGGTAAAGTTTCGTACCCCTTTCCTTAAGCTCCTTTAAAAAAGAAACGGCATTTTTTACTGTATAATCGGCAACATCAAGTTCGCCTTTTTTAAGTTTTTCTATCCTTTTATTTACCTCTTCTAAAAGCTCCCTATTGTATATCTCCTTGTATTCCTTTTCATTTAATATTTTTTCCATGGGAACATAACCGAATTCTATAACAAGGTCTATTAGACCTTTCATCTGCACAAGGGTCTGTACTCCCGTTGTCTTATCTATATAATCCCTTACCCTGTCTGTTACCAGCGCAATTTCCTCGGCATTTGCCTTGCTATAATAGTCTCCGAAAATCTGCTCCACCATCATCGGCTCCATGACCTTTTCCCACCCCTCTCTCAGCGTAGAGACGGTTCCGTCATTATCAAAAACCGCATGTGCAAGGTGTAGATTTCCCGGGATGTCCGTAACAATTTCTATCTCTGTATCTTCAAGATAGCGGGCTCTTACGGGAAAAGCTGCAAGCTCCGGCCGGATCCGGTACATGGCATGGTCATGTAAAGACAGAATTTCTTCCTGCGATGCAGTGCCCGTCTGCAAAAGCTTCTTCACAGTAACCCCTGCGGCAAGATTTCCAAATGCAGCGGCCTTTACCGGCGGTGCTCCTGCAGCGAGGGCAACGGCCAAGGCAGCAAGAAAACTGTCTCCGGCTCCTACTGTATCCGTAGCGCCGAAAAATTTAAGCCCCGGGATTGTATAATACCCATTCTCATCATAAACTACACACCCGTAAGCCCCACGAGTAATGAAAATAGGCTTCCTCCACCGTTTATAAAGAATTCCCGACATTTTTTTCACCTCAGCAGAAGAAACATATTCTCCGGGTGAATGCTTCCATCCGCAGAGAAGCGCACCTTCATGTTCGTTGATTTTTCTATATGCGCCGTTAAACTCTTCGCTGTAGTCCCTGCTGTCGCAGATAAAAATTGTATCCGGGTTAGCCTCCATAATTTTCTTAAGTCCCCCGCGAAAATGCTTATTATAAAGCCCGTTTTTAAGCTGTTCATTTATAATAACTACATTAAGCCCTTTTATGGATTTTTCTATTCTATTCAGGAGCCAGTCCGATGTTTCCCGTCTTAGTTCATTTTTACAGCCGAAATCTATGCGCCGGCCCTCTATTCCGTTTTCATATACCTTTACATAGGTATTGGTGTCCCATAAATTATCCTGCATTTTAAGGTATTCGGTACTCACTCCGTCGTTAGTTAAGATTTCTGTCAATTTTTTACCGTAAATATCGGCTCCATATACTCCGTAGGCCAGCACATTCCCGGCACCAAGGGAAGTTAAATTACGCGCAACATTCCCGGCGCCTCCCGGCGAGTACCTATGCTGTCTTATCGGAATTGTTTTAAGCCCTGTCTCCAATGATTCTTCGGAAAGGGAAGGATCTGCAATGAGGTAGGCATCAATACAAAAATCTCCTATTACTCCGAAAGAAATTTCTTCTATATGGGAAAATAGTCTCTCTATTTCTTTTTTTTCTATAGGCAGCATGTGGTTCCCCTCCGGACTGTAACCTATTAAAGTCCGTACTTACTAATTTTCTGTGAAAGAGTTTTTCTGGTAACAGCAAGCTCACGGGCGGTTTTAGATTTATTGTTGCTGTTTTTATTTAGATACTCTTTAATTATCATTTTTTCATAGTGTTCCTTAATTTCCCCGATTTTTTCTTTTAAAGATTTCACGGAAGAGAAATCCCTAAACACGTTTAGATCATTTTTCTCATGAAGAACATTCTTTTTAAACCCCCTTAAACTTATTATCTCTCCGTCATTAAGTAAAAAAGCCTGATTAACAGTATTGCTCAATTCACGTACATTGCCGGGCCAGCTATAAGAAATGAAAATATTCATAGAGGCCTTATCAAAGGCTCTAATCTTTTTGTTGTACCTTTTGTTGTACACTTCTAGGAAATGACTAACCAGTAGAGGTATATCTTCCCTTCTATCACGAAACGGCAACAGTGTAAAATCCACTACATTTATCCTGTAGTACAAATCCTCTATAAAATAAGAGTTTAGCCTGTACATCCAAAGACATATCTCCTATTTCGTCAAGAAAGAGAGTTCCTCCATCCGCTATTTCAAACCTTCCTATCTTCCTCTCCAGTGCACCTATAAAAGCTCCCTTCTCATGCCCGAAAAACTCGCTTAGAAGCAGGCTTTCCGAGAGAGCTGCACAGTTTATACTTACAAACTTGGCAGTTTTTCTAACGCTGGTAAAATGAATATACCGTGCAAGAACCTCTTTGCCTGTGCCGCTCTCTCCGTTTATCAGCACCGTTACACCGCTGTTCTTTATTTTATCTGCCTTTTCAAGCTGCAGTTTTAGCTCTTTATTGTTAGTTAAAAAATCATAGGACATATAATTCTTTATAAGCTCGTGTTTAAGATAGGCGTTCTCACTTTTAAGGGCTTTTAATTCAATCATTACTGCAGTAATATCCGGCTCAATCTGTTTTAAAGCTTTAACCAGTTCTATTCCGCTTTCGTTCCCCTTAAGCATAACATCAATTATAGCTACATCTATCTTTTCATTCTTAACAATATCTACAGCCTCTTTATATTTCCCGGCTGAAAAAACAGTAAATCCGTGCTTTTTAAAAAGGACCTTTAGCCCATGACGAATACCTTCTTCATCATCTATAATAAGAAGCGAATAATCCTTATCCTGCGACATTAATACTCCTCTGGCAGAACAGGTAGAACAGGCAGGATGATAATTACACTGGTACCTTTACCGACCCTGCTGTTAACCTTGATCCCCCCTCTGTACTTCATAATTATACCATATACAACAGAAAGGCCCAGCCCGGTACCTACTCCATTGCGCTTTGTTGTATAGAAAGGATCATAAATCGGGAGAACAGAAAGTTTTGTGAGAAATTGGGGATAAGGTTATCAGGTCCACCTTTGGGTCGGCCGAAGAAGAAGCGTGATAAAGAAAAAGAGAAGTTAGTCCGACAGGATGAGATAGATAGAATAGCGGTTGAAGGTAAGTTTGGTAATGGTAAGAGGAAATATGGGCTTTCACGAATAATGAGTAAAAGAGCGGATACAAGTGAGAGCAGTATAGCGATGATAATATTGGTGATGAA
>QNBI01000245.1 GCA_003641675.1 Spirochaetota bacterium
AATTTTTTTAAAAATAGACAATTAAAACGAACGAAAGAATAAAAATTTCCGGGGCTTGACATAAAAGTCAATAAATGATAAATTCATTTTATGAGTTTATGTCTATTTGATTCGAACCGGGTAAAGGCATGATAGAGAAGAGAAATTTCGAAGATGAAATTGCAGATGCCATACTCAGCAAGATAAAGGAACTAGGTTTAAAACCGGGAGATAAACTCCCTTCTCATGACCAGCTTGCAAAGGAGCTTCGGGTTTCTGTGCCTTCCCTGAGAAAGGGGCTACAGATTCTGGTAGTTCTCGGAGCAGTTCGAATTAATCACGGCAGCGGGACTTTGGTTTCCAATCCTTCTGTAAAGAACTATTTAAGAATATTTAATGCCGTAGTACGCACACGTCCGTTTAAGTATAAGCATATTCTTGAAAATTTAAGACTGCTGCTTCTTCCCCTGCTAAGAGAACAGATGGCTGTCGGTAAATCTCTCTATAGTTTTAACATGCTGGAAGACAGAATGCAGAATGCCTACAGAGTTAAAGATTTTAAAACCTTTAACGGTATGATAGGAAAACTCTTTACATCCATTGCTTCGCAGTCTGCAAACCCGATTCTTAAAGAATTTGCAGAGCTGCTTTCCAATCTTCTGCTTTCGGATCCTGAGGTCATTAAGTATTTTGATATAAAAGCGGAGGAAATATACCCTGAATACATAACCCTGTTAAAGGATATAGAGAAAGGAAAAACGGAAGAGGCTCTGTCGGTTATGGAGGCTCTTCTGTCTTTTAGTATTGATGAAAAGGATAATATAGGGCTTGTGTACGATACCTTTGGTACAGGTTCGATAGGCGGAAGCTTTTACAGCATGGGGAGAGAAATATGCAGAGTGTTAAGGAAGTACAGCAATATAACAATAGACGCAGCTCTTACCGGAGGCGGCATAGAGAATGTCGAACTTACCAGCGAGGGTAGGATAATGCTGGGGTTAACACAGTCCGATATAGCGGATGCCGCAATAAAGGGTACCGGCCTATTTTCCGGGCAAAATAAAAATATTAGGGCAATTTGCGGAATACAGGAACTTGCTCTATGGATTATTGCACAGGAGAGGTCCGATTTTAATTCACTTAAAGGGCTCAAAGGGAAAAGAATTGCAATGGGCGCAACAGGAGGCGAAACCAGTGTTATTGCAGATGCTGTACTTAGAGAGTACGGCTATCTGCAAGGGGACTACAGGCCTTATTTTTTATCAATTTCCAATGCCGCCGAGGGTCTTTTAAACGGTGAAATTGACCTCATTTTCTTTTTATCTGCAGGAAAGCCCAGTGCGATTGCCGAACTGGAAGAAAAAATAGATACAAAACTGCTCTCCATAGATACTATAAAATTGGACAACCTGCTTAGTAATCATCCATACTGGTTTAAGACAAGCATTAACTGCAATACACAGGGTGAACGTATCGGTACGGTAGGAGTTGCCGCCATTCTAATTACACATGTCGATGCGCCGGAATCGGCTGTTTACGGAATAACTTCTGCAATCTTTGAACACTCAGAGGATATTCATTTAGAAAAAAAAGTTGATGTTAACTCTGCATTGCAGGGAGTATCTATTCCTCTGCATCCCGGTGCAGAGAAATACTATATAGAAAAAGGGATTATAAAGAAAGGCTAATGGAAATAACCGGGCATAGGGGCGCTGCAGGATTATACCCCGAAAACACTGTAAAGGGATTCTTAAAAGCTGCGGAGTTGGGGTGCAATGCAGTCGAAATGGATGTAAGGCTCACTAAAGATAAAAGGGCGGTGTTAATGCACGATGAGCGAATAGACAGAACAACAAACGGAAAGGGGTTTGTATCCGGTTATACTTTATGCGAGCTTAAGAGTTTTCGTGTATATGAATCTGAGCCTATCCCGTCGTTAGAAGAGGTGCTTGAGAGTTTGAAAGATTTACCATTAAGAATACAGATAGAACTTAAAGGTCCCGAAACGGAAAAACTTGTACCGGAAATTATTGATTTTTTCGGCATTACAAAAAAAACCACTTTTACATCTTTCTATCACAGAAGAGTCAAATATGTTACCGAAAATTATCCGGGTGCTAAAGGGGGCTTACTAATAGGTTCTAATCCCGTAGACCCGGTTTGTATTCTTAACTCTGCACATGCAGAATACCTTCATATCAATTTTAGGCTAATTGACGAGCGGATTACAGAAGCAGTGCACAGAGCCGGTAAAAAGATAATTACATGGGGAAGCGTAGAGGATTTCGAGACATTTAAAAAATTAGCAGCTATGGGGGTATATGCTGTAGGTTCAAACAGGCCTGACCTTCTATTAGGATATTTAAAAAGGATATAGAAATGACCGTAAGTCCTGCAGGTTTAGAAGCGCCGTCAAGAAAATCAAAATTGTTAGACCAGTTTAAAATGCGGAAAGGTCTGTTTGTCATGCTCCTAATAGGTATGACATGGTATTTAATTTTTCAGTTCTATCCAATGGTTAAGGTATATTGGGCTTTTACAAATATCGGTCAGGTACCGCCCTCCAAAGTATCCTTTATAGGATTTGCAAATTTTATTAAACTGTTTAAAGTAGCTCAGTTCCGGCGGTCCCTCTGGAACACCTTCTATATTAGTTTCTTGAAAATTCTAATTGGTTTCCCGATTCCTATTATTTTTTCGCTTCTGCTAAATGAAATGCGCATTAGTTTTCTAAAACGCGGAATTCAGACAGTAATCTACGTCCCGCACTTTCTCTCCTGGGTTGTTGTAGGCGCAATATGGTATATCATGCTTGCGCCTATAAACAGCCCTAACGCTCAAGTGGCAGCTTTGCTTGGGAAAAGGCCTGTTTTCTGGTGGGCTGCAGACCGTTATATTCGGGGCCTTCTGGTTGCAACGGATATCTGGCGGAATGCGGGGTACGGGACAATAATTTATCTCGCCTCTATTATGTCGATTGACCCTACGCTTTACGAAGCTGCAATTATGGATGGGGCCAACAGATGGCAGCAGACATGGCATATAACTTTAGCAGGACTTAAGTCTGTTATTGTAATTCTTTTTATTTTAAGAGTGGGGAAAATCTTAAACCTGTTTAAGCAGGTATTTGTGCTTACAACACCGATAGTACGTGGCCCGAGTGATGTCCTTATGACCTACGCCTACAGAACAGGAATTCAGCAGATGCAGATAGGGTATGCAATGGCTGTTTCTCTGTTTAAGGCGGTAGTTGGTTTATCCCTTGTTCTAATAACAAACTGGCTTGCAAAAAAGATTAAAGAGGAAGGGGTGTTTTAGATATGAAGGAGACAAGAGGGCAGAAAATTTTTAATGTATTTAACTATCTCATTATGGGACTATTTGCACTTACAATGATTGTACCGATTCTCTATATACTCCAGCTGACCTTTTCCGGCGACCCGAATTTGGATTTTCGTCTTATCCCAAAAAAAATTACACTGTATAACTACAAATTTGTAATAAAGCAGGGCCTTCTTTTAAGGCCTCTGCTTAACAGTATCTACCTCTCTGTAACCGGCACCTTTTTCAGCCTAACCCTTACGTCCGTACTTGCATATCCGCTTGCCGATAAACAGCTTCCGGGGAGAAGGTTCTTTAATTTCCTGGTGGTGCTTACAATAATGATTAACTTAGGGTTCCTTCCCAAATATCTGCTTGTAAGAGATCTGAGACTAATGAATACATATTGGAGTCTAATACTTGTAGGCGGAATCAACTCTTTTAACCTTATTCTTTTAAGAAACTACTTTCAGAGTATTCCCGAAGAGCTGTTCGATTCCGCCCGGATAGACGGAGCCTCGGAGATGAAAATCCTTATAAGCATAGTGCTCCCGCTTTCTTTTCCTATACTGGCAACGATATTTCTCTTTTACTTTGTTGCATTCTGGAACGAATATTTCAATGTAATTCTCTATATTACGGATCATACAAAATATACGCTTCAGGTAATATTGCGCTCTATGATTATCTTAGAGGAAGATATGGGTGCTTCGTTTGCCGATACAACTCTCCTCGATAATATAAAATATACAACCGTAATAGTTGCTTTAGTACCTATACTTGCACTGTATCCCTTTCTGCAGAGGTATTTTACAAAGGGTATTATGCTGGGCTCTGTAAAGGGGTAGTAAATATGGATCCAATTTTTAAGGATTAAAATAATTTATGGCTAAGGAGGAAAGTATGAAAAAGCTCACAGTAATTGCGCTGCTGATATCAGGTTTACTGTTCTATAGTGCCTGGGCAGGAGGGCAGGAAGAA
>QNBI01000246.1 GCA_003641675.1 Spirochaetota bacterium
AATAAAAAAGTAGCCATAATAGGACTGGGATTGATGGGCGGCTCCCTGGCACTAGCTCTCAGGCACCGTTTTAAAAAAAAGGTAAAAGTTTACGGCGTGAGCAGGAGTAAATCAAAAATACGCTCTGCAGTCAGAGGAAAAATCATAGATTACGGAACCTGTGACTTGCGTTCATTGCTTAATGAGGAGCACATTGATATTATTTTTATAGCCACTCCTGTAAGCATCGTTAAAAGTTGTATTCGTGATATTGAAAAGCATGCCCAATACAAGGTGATAGTTTCGGATCTTGGAAGTACCAAAGCCCGGCTCCTAAGATGGGTAGACGGGAGAAAATTTAAGAGTGTTGAATTTGTCGGCTCTCATCCTATGACCGGTTCTCATGAATCAGGGCTCGGGGCTGCTCAGGGGGATATTTATAAAGATTGCATGAGTTTTATTACCAAGACATCTAAAACGCCTCGGCGTGCATTAAAAATTATTTCTGCATTATGGGAAAGGCTAGGTGTGCGAACTGTCATTATTAACCCGGATTTACATGATAAGATCGTAGCAAAGGTTAGCCACCTGCCGCATGTCGTTGCTTCGGTCCTTGTTGATAATACATTCCATAGGAATAAAAGATATTCCAAATTTATCGGCCCCGGATTTTTAGATACCACGCGAATTGCACAAAGCGACCCTTCTTTATGGAGCGATATTTTTCTTTCTAACTCACGGAATGTTAAAGGGGAATTGAAAGATTTTAAAAGAAGGATTGATTCGTTTATTTCTATTTTAAACAAAAACGACAGCAAGGTACTTACTAATTTTTTGAAAGATATAAACCGTAAACGTAAAAATATTATTAACCTCTAGTTATTTTGTGATTATAGCAATAGACGGACCGGCAGGTTCAGGAAAAAGTACGGTATGCAAGCGTGTTGCGCGGCGGTTAAATTTGTTTTATCTGGACACGGGAGCAATGTACCGAGCCTTAACTTATTCTGCTTTACGGCAGGATGTGGATCTTACCGACAAAGGCCGCTTAGTTAATCTTGCCAATGATATAAACATCGATTTAAAAGCCTCTAAATCTGGTGAGCAAATAATTTATGTTAATGGGGTTGATGTGACTAAGGAAATCCGACTCCCTTATGTAACAAATAACGTTAAATTCATCGCAAAAATTCCGGGAGTAAGACATCGTTTGGTTGAACTACAGAGAAAAATCGCGCATGATAAAGATGTTATTCTCGAGGGGCGTGATACTACAACCGTTGTTTTCCCGCGTGCTGATTTTAAATTTTACCTTGATGCTGACCAGAAGGAACGTGCGCGACGGCGTTTTATCGAACTGCAGGAGAAAGGTGTTTCAGTAGCGTTTGAAGAAATCCTCGAGGAACAGATAAAAAGAGACGAAAGCGATATCAACCGTTCAGTAAGCCCGTTAAAAAAAGCACGCGGTGTCATTGTAGTAGATACAACGGGGCTTACTATTTCTGATGTAGTGGAAGTGATTATAAATTATGTGAAGAAGTTCAGCTCTGATTGGAACCTTTGGTATGCTTTTATGCAGCTTGTAAGTGTAATTATTACCGCTTTATTTTTTAAGCTGCGCACCTACGGCAGGGAAAATATACCCAAGCGCGGCGGGTTTATCATAGCAACCAATCACTCGAGCCATCTTGATCCTATAATAGCAGGCTCCAGGTGTCCGCGGCAGCTTCATTATTTTGCCAGATTGAGTTTGTTTTCAAATAAGATGTTCGGTTGGCTGATTAGAAGTGTTAATGCCCATCCGATACGGCGTGCAGGTGCAGATAAACACGCATTGTCTTTGGCCGAAAAACTGTTAAAAGAGGGAAAGGGAATTGTTATTTTCCCCGAAGCAACACGTACACGGGACGGCAATCTGCAGAAAGCTAAACCCGGAATAGGTTTTATCATCGGACGGGTGGATTGTCCTGTTATACCTGCTTATATCCACAATACATTTAAAGCTATGCCTCGTGGTTCAAAATGGTTTAAGTCTGTGCCGGTTACAGTTACTTACGGAAAGCCTATTTATTTTTCATTTGATGATAATGTTAATATAAAAAAGAGAAATGAAAGCTATCAAAAAATAGCCGACCAGGTAATGGATGAGATAGGCCAGTTAAAACGAAAGCAGTGTAATGCTTAAGATTTTCGGTCACAATTTGTTAATATAGAAAGATTCTTGTTTTATTGAGAAAAGATTGCAACAACACGATTAACAAAAATTTTAGAAAAAAATAATAGCCACAGAGGACACGGAGGATGCAGAGATTTCTCTGCGGCCTCATTTAAAAATTATTGCGGCAGAAGCCCATATGGCTTGCACGTTAATGAAAAGGAGAAAGAAACTATATCTCCTAAATTAAAATTTCTTTCTCCTTTTCATAATCGTGGTCAGCTGCTTTGATATTAAATTTAAAAGCAGCTGTCTGCCGCAAAGGAAGAAAATGAGGGAGCAGAGTACTCCTCAGTGATCTCTGTGGCTAAATTTTCTTGTGTTAATCTGTGGAATCTTGTGGTTATAAAAGATGTCTCAAGGTGAACTTTTTTGGTTTTTTAATGCTATAGGATTTGTTAACTAAATTTTGATAAAATACAAAGCAGGCCTCATGAATTGTATTGTTACCGAATTTTCAGGATTTTGTCACGGTGTAAAGAACACCATATCGACGATTGAGAAATTATTAAAAGATGAGTCGCAACCGGTCTCGTGCATAGGTCTGCCTGTGCACAATTCCCAGATTACCGAGAAATTAATCACTCAGGGTTTAAACGTGGTAGATAAGGTTGAGGATATTCAATCGGGAATTCTTATTATTCGTGCGCACGGCCTTCCTCCCGAACGGATTGAATATGCAAAAAAGAGGGGCCTAAAGATTGTTGACACAACCTGCAATATTGTTGTAAGGGTTCAAAATATAGCAAAAACACTGCACAGTGAAGGATATACAGTGCTTATTACTGGTGAGCATGAACATCCTGAAGTAAGGGCTATCTACGGCTGTACCCAGGAAGAGGGCATTGTGTGCAGTTCGGTTAATGATGTACGTGCTTTGAAATTGGACGGAAAAGTGGGTGTGGTATCTCAAACAACGTTTTCTGAAAGTATTTTCAGAAAAATTGTAACAGCCCTCATCGAGAGAAATTTTTCAGAGTTAAGAGTATTTGATACAATCTGCAGTACGCTTGCCAAACGTAACACAGCAGCGCAAATCACTGCCTCTCAAGTAGATATGATGCTCGTTGTAGGCGGGAAGATGAGTTCGAACACAAAACGGTTATATGAAGCGTGTAAAAAGATCAACCCTAATACTTATCATATTGAGACTAAGGAAGAGTTCTCGGACGAATGGTTTACTGGGGTTGAGACCGTTGGTATTACGGCCGGAGCGTCAACTCCACAATGGATAATCCATGATATCTGTAATGCGGTAAAGGCAAGATAAATGGTTAAATACAGATATTTCATTTGATTTGCATAGGTTTTATGATATAATTGCAATCTTAAAATTCCATAGAAAAGGGGGAAATTTAAATTGATGGTAGATGAAAAAAACATGTTAAAAGAAGAAAAGGCAGCAGAAAATAAGAAGAAAGGAGATGAGGAGTCTTTAAGTTTTGCCGAATTGTATGAGCAAAGCATAAAAACCTTCCAGGACGGCTCAGTGGTTGATGGTACGGTTGTATCGGTCAGAGACCGTGACGTTTTGGTCGATATTGGATATAAATCCGAAGGGGCGCTTTCTAAAGATGAGTTCAGTAATCCTGAAAATATTACTGTGGGCACCAAAATATCTGTTTTATTAGAATCTTCGGAAAATGACGAAGGAATGATAGTTATTTCAAAGAAAAAGGCCGATAGGATACAATTCTGGGATAACATCATTAATAATTTCTCAGAAGGAAGCCTTATAGAAGGAAAAATATTCAAGAAAGTAAAAGGCGGCTTTATGGTCGATATAGGAATGGAGGCATTTCTGCCTGCTTCTTTAGTTGACCTTAGGCCTACCAGGAATCTCGACCAATTCATAGGTTTGTCCACATCTTTTAAAATAGTCAAAATTAATCATAAACGTAAAAATATTGTGCTATCCCGCAAGGACTTTTTAGAAACTAAGCTCGAGGAAGATAGAACTAAGCTTCTTGATCAGATCACTGAAGGATGCATATTAAAGGGAAAAGTTAAGAACATCACGGATTTCGGAGCGTTTATTGATTTAGGCGGCGTTGACGGCCTGCTGCATATT
>QNBI01000247.1 GCA_003641675.1 Spirochaetota bacterium
CGATACAGCTGAAAAATCCATGCGTGCTATCTGGGATTCATTTAAGGATTCCTATCCCTTAATAAGAAAAACTATTGCTATTGAGTTTAAAACAGAGGAAAAAGAGCGGATATACAGCGAGCTGTACAACATAATTTTAAACGACCCTTCCTTTGAGGTACGTTTGGCAGCATGGAATAGAATTCGGAAAGATTTTAAAGACAGATACAAATTAGAGTATGAAACGCTAAAAGGTAGCCAGCTTCTCCATGCACTGGAAATACTTGAACCATCCTCGAAAAACGATGAAAATATTGCACTGAAACTACTCCAGAACAAAAAAAAGGAAATCCGTTTCTATGCTGCGCAGTTTTTAGGGAGATCTGGAGCGCTTTCCCGCCTTTTTCTCGAAACAGATATGGGAGATATGGAGCTTGTAGAGCGGAATCTTGAGCTTCTAAAAGCGGCAGTTGAGGTACACGAAACGGCTTTTCTTGAATCTATCGAATCCACTACAAACCCCGCATCGCTCTACATTGCTTCGCGTATATTAGCAGAAACAGGCCCCAGAGAGCTTATTGCAAAATTAGCCGGAAAGGTATTTGAATTAAACGAAAAAAGTCCTAAATATCTATCTATTTATGAAACTGCACTTAAAGCAATTAAAGAGAGAGGAACAGATTCCGCTTTTAAACTCATGCACTCTGAGCTTAAATCACAAAAGAACAACAGCGAAAATATTTCACTAATCTTTAAAAATATCCCTGAGCGTGCCGATTTTATATTTGTAGATACTCTTATTTACCTCTTAAAGAATCCCGATTTTAAGGAGTATAAATCTCTACATACTGCGTTTCACTCACTTAAAATTTACACCTATATCGATAAACTTTTAACAATAATTCATGCGGGGAGAGAGAAATATCCGCACAGAGTACGTATAGAAGCACTTAAAATACTCGGCGAATCGGGCAGTGCTGACTGTCTGCAGATTATCTTAGAAAGCCTGCCTACTTTGCCGCCCGATGAGGCTAAAGCTTTTACGGAAATCCTATACAAATTTTCAGGTGAAGACTTTAACATTAAAACAGCAGAACTTTTAGAAAATGTGGATTCAAAAATAAGAGCGGCTCTAATTACTGCTCTTCCTGCAACTGGGAATAAGGATTTTATTAAACAGATTAAGAGTTCCATGAACGACTCGGATCCCGATGTAAGAATTGCCTGTGTATGGGCCCTGGCCGATTTCGGCAACTACAGGTCACTAAACCAGACCACGGATATGCTCCGTGATCCGGTAGATAGAGTCAGGGAGGAAGCTGCCCGTGTAATAGGGTCCTTCGGCCAGGCCGAAGCGTTGGCCAAAATAAAATCAATACTGCTGGATAAAAACGAAGTTTCTCCGGTAAAGGAATCCGCTATTAAAGGACTTGCAAGGTCATCTTCTATTGAGTCTATTAACATCCTTATAGACGCTGCGACGGCCGACGGGAAATTAAAAAAACATATAAGCATGGGACTTTCTGAGAAAAGAGACGAAAAGGGAATTAAGAAAATTATTGAACACTTTAAGGATGCGGACCCGGAGCTAAAAGACACTATAGCCGATGCATTTAAACTTATGGGAGAAAAAGCGGAAAAACCATTATCCGAACTGCTTAAACAGGATATCGCCTCACTGCATCCCTATATTGTGGAAATACTTGAAAAAACAGGCTATATAGAAGCTGAAATAAGAAAATTGGCAAACCGCGACATAAATGTAAGAAAAGAAGCTGCTTATTTTCTGTCGTTAGTAGGTTCTGTATCAGCATTCAGGGGTATTGTACTTGCAAGCAGAGACCCCAGCAGAGAGGTACGGGTGGAGGTTGTTAAGGCCCTTGAAAAACTGGAGACTAAGGGCGGAAAAAAAATACTCGATGCACTGGAAAACGATCCGGATAAAAAAGTCCGTACGTACACTGCATGGGCTATGGAACGGCTTAGAGCTAAAGCACTTTAAACAGTACACAGCATTATACTATATGGCATTGAAATTCTGCTATTGACCTATTGCACTCATGGTACTACAATAACCTTCAAATTTTTTGGAGGTAAAATATGAGAGCTGTAATAGAATCAATTGGTGCCTATGCACCTCCGCGCAGGGTAAGTAACGATGAATTTGCTAAAATAGTTGACACAACAGATGAATGGATAGTCTCCCACACAGGGATTAGATTTAGACATATAGCTGCCGACGACCAGGCCGCTTCCGATATGGCAATAGAAGCCGGAAAACTCGCAATGGGAAGAGCAGGTGTAGAACCGGGAGATATTGATCTTGTTATTGTTTCTTCCGCTTCGAGCGATTATCCGGGATTCCCGGCTACTGCATGTATAGTGCAGGACAAACTCGGTTTAAGAAAAGCAGGTGCAATGGACCTTTTGGCAGGATGCACAGGTTTTATCTACGGCCTTGAAACTGCAAAAAACTACATAGTATCGGGATCTGCAAAAAAAATTCTTGTAATCGGTGCGGAAACACTTACACGTATTATGGACTGGACGGATAGAAACACATGTGTGCTCTTCGGCGACGGAGCCGGTGCTGCGGTAGTGGGTGCTTCAGAAAGTGACAGCCGCGGAATTATAGACTCTATCCTCCGGGCGGAAGGTTCCGGTGCCGAACTCTTAGACAGGCCTGCAGGAGGAAGCAGGATGCCATTTAAGGCCGGGGAGACCGATCCATCGGAGCTTTATATAAAAATGGACGGTGGCAAGGTATATATATTTGCCGTTCGTGTAATTGTAACAACAATTAAAGCAATCCTTGAACAGAATAATCTAACAATAGATGATATCAAGTATATTGTTCCCCACCAGGCCAATATACGAATAATAGAAGCCGCTGCCAAGAGATCAAAAATACCTTTAGAAAAGTTCTATATGAATATACAGGAATTCGCCAATACTTCGGCAGCATCCATTCCTATAGCTTTAAATGAGATGGTAGAGAAAAATCTGCTTAAAAAGGGCGATAAGATAATTACTGTAGGCTTCGGCGCAGGGCTAACCTACGGAGCAAATCTCATAGTCTGGTAATTAATAGTCTGGAAAGCTATTCGTTATTCATCCAGAAAACAGGCGGAAAAATGCCCCGGAGCCACCTCTTTTAATTTAGGGACTTCTTCGCTGCATCTGGGCATAGTGTAGGGGCACCGCGGATGAAAATGGCAGCCCTTAGGCGGATCTATTGCGCTGGGTATTTCGCCTTTGGGCATTTCCTCTTTTCTGCGGGCTTTTGGAATAGGGACAGGAACTGCAGCAAGCAAAGCCTTGGTATATGGATGGTGGGGATTACCGAACAGTTCATTCTTAGTACCTATCTCAACAACTCTTCCCAGATACATAATAGCAACACGGTCACAGAGGTATTTTGCCGTTGCAAGGTCATGGGTAATGAACAGATAGGTAAGATTAAATTCGTGCTTTAACTTTTTCATCAACTCAAGAATAAGCGCACGCACAGAGACATCCGCCATGGCAATAGGTTCATCTGCAACCACAAAATCCGGAGAAGTCACCAGGGCGCGCGCCAGGACAACCCTTTGGCTCTGTCCGCCCGAAAGCTGATGAGGATATTTCCTGTATATAAACGGTGCAGGCGTTAAACCTATTTTTTCCATTAGGTCCAAAACACGCTCTTTACGTTCCTGTTTATTGCCCATCCCATGTATTTTTAATGGATGGCCTATTGCCTCTCCCACGCTCATTCTTGGACTAAGCGATGAATTAGGGTCCTGAAAAACTATCTGGAGTTTTGCACGTAAGCTTTCCATTTCTTTCCTTGAAATGGATATCATATCCTGATCCCTATAGTAAACACTTCCGGAAGTAGGCTCCAGAAGCCTTAACATGAGTCTCCCGGTTGTGGATTTTCCGGACCCGCTTTCACCGGCTAAACCTAATACCTCTCCTTCTTCGATACTAAAAGATATATCATCAACCGCATGGACATACTTCCGTTTGGCACCTGCAAGAAGAACATCTATTATATTCGTCTCTACGGGGAAATTTTTTACCAAATTAGTCACTTTAATTAAGTTTCCCATTCCTTACTATTCCTTTTTTGTAAAGCCAGCAGGCAATTTCCCTGCTTTTATATCTTATTAGTTCCGGAGTTTTTTCTTTGCATACATCCAAAGCTCTTGTGCAACGCGGTGCAAACCTGCACCCCTTCGGCGGGTTTACAAGGTCCGGCGGATTCCCCGGCATTGTTACAAGTTCCTTC
>QNBI01000248.1 GCA_003641675.1 Spirochaetota bacterium
ACAGTATTGAAGATTGTCTATTAGCCGCCTGATGGCGGGCTTGAGTGTAAAAAGGAGGGAAATAAGAAACATAATGGTAACCCAACGCCTGCCTGGCAGGAGCAGGCCGGTTCGGTGTACGTGACCTTCTTTCCGGCTGTTTTACCCGACAAGGCGGCCACCGGGGAACTTGGTCCCAAGTCTGTCCCAAGCGACATCTTCATTCCCCTGCTTGAAATCGCAAGGAATCCTGCACCGATAGAAGTGTTGATGAAGGTCCCGGAACAGACAAACAGGACCCGGTTCCGAAAAACCATCTTACGTCCACTCCTTGATGCCGGTTTCATCGAGATGACCATCCCGGACAAGCCGCGGAGCAGTAAACAGAAATACCGGCTTACGGAGAAAGGGCGAAGTTTTGTGGCGAAGGAGCGGCCATTTTTCATTAGGATGAAAATTAGTCTTGACTATTTTTCATTGTGGTGCATAATTGTCGCATGAGACGCCGTGCATTATACCTGAGCCTCTGGTGTTCTGCCTGCAGGCCTCAAGTCTCGGGTACGATGAGAAGGAGACCTTCAAGGTTCCTGTTCCCATGCTGGGACTGGGGTTACACGTGGGTCTTCTTGCCGATATCCTGGAAGCCCGCGTAAAAGGAGCCGGCGTCACCTACTCCGGGAGTACGTTCTATGATGCACAGGCCGATCTCGCTTGCACACCGATTTCCTTTGTGGCGATCCACGGCGGCTACAGAACAATGAAACTCAAGATCGATGATATCGGTGACGTCAATGCAGATATCGAATTCAAAGGGCCTTACGCAGGTCTCACCATCAGCTTCTAGTGCACCGCCCCAGCAATACCTGTACACAAAGTCTTTCGAGTTTCGCCAGGATTGCATCGGTTGTTATCGTTGAAGAAGCGAAAGCGTTCCAGAGTGAGAAAGTGAGACGGCTTGCGCAAATCGAATTCTTTAGTAGTGATAGCGCAACTGAGCTATATGAATCGCGTTTTCAGATACTTTATAGACGAACCGGTGTTCATCAGTGATTCGCCGGGACCAATAACCGGAAAGCGCATGTCTCAGTGGTTCGGGCTTTCCCATTCCTTCAAAAGGAGTTCGTTTCGTTTCTTTGATGAGGGTATTGATACGACGAAGAATCTTTTTATCCGTTTTCTGCCAGAAGAGATAATCATCCCAGGCGTGATCAGAAAAGATGAGCTTCACTCTAAAAGTTCCTTTTCGGTACCTTTGCCGTTTTCAAGTTGAGCGATAGATTCAATCAAACGCCTGGTGTTCTTCGGTGATCGCAAGAGATAAGCCGTTTCTTCAAGCGCTTCATAGTCCTCCAGTGACATAATGACTACAGAGTTAGAACTCTTCCGTGTTACGATTACCGGAGCGCGGTCCTCGCATACTTTATCCATTGTCTTCGCAAGGTTTTGCCTGGCGGCGGTATAGGTCATAGCTTCCATAACGCACCTCCTGTACAATATATTGTACATATAAGAATGCCGTTGTCAAGAGCATTTTGTGGAAAAGACGTGGGTATGAAAAAACAGAGTGAAAAAGGGGTCACGCCTATTTTTTATGCACGCCCACATACACCTGATTCCCCGGCGGCTTGGGGATACACTTTCGGGTCAGATCGCAGGAACCGGCCGCACATGGACATGGCCGGAAGGAGCGGCCATTTTTCATTAGGATGAAAATTGGTCTTGACTATTTTTCATTGTGGTACATAATTGTCGCATGAGACGCCGTGCATTATACCTGAGCCTCTGGGAAGAACTCTCCAGAGATAAAGCAATGGTCTTTATTTCCGGGCCTCGCCAGGCGGGAAAGACCACATTGGCCCATATTATCTCGAAGTCCTTTAAGAATCACCTCTACTTCAACTGGGATATCCCGAGGGATCGGGCCATGCTTTTCAAAGATCCGTCCTTTTTTGAAAACATGGAACGGAAAGATTCGACGACTCCCCTGGTCATCTTCGATGAAATTCACAAATACAAAGATTGGAAGAACTACCTGAAGGGCGTTTACGATCAATTCCATGAGACTTACGAATTCCTTGTCTCAGGAAGCGGACGACTGGATCTGTTTCAGAAGGGCGGCGATTCACTGGCGGGCCGGTATTTTCTCTTTCATTTATGGCCCTTCACACTCTCTGAGCTTGCCGGGCGGAGGATTCCGTTTGAGCAATTTTGTAATGCCCCTCTTCACATCGACACACACTCAAGCGCTGAAACTGAAGAACTCTGGTCCGGTCTCTCCAGGCTCAGCGGTTTTCCGGAGCCTTTTCTCTCCGGAAGAGAAAGGACTTACAGAAGATGGGCAAATATCTATTCCCAGCAACTCATCAGGGAAGATATCAGAGACCTCACCGGGATAAAATCCATCTCTGAAATAGAAACACTCTATTTTCTGCTTCCATCCAGGATCGGCAGCCCGCTCTCCATCCCCTCCATGGCCCGGGATTTAAAAGTTTCCTATAATTCCGTGCGAAACTGGCTTACACTGTTTGAAAGATTTTTCCTTACCTTCCAGGTCTCGCCATGGACCGAAAAAATTTCGCGCGCCATTCAAAAGGAAAAGAAAATCTATATCTGGGACTTTCCACGAATTGAAGATCCCGCTTCCCGTTTCGAAAATATGGTCGCATCCGAACTCTATCGTGCCGTTACGGGATGGAGTGACGTGGGCCATGGGATCTTCTCACTCCATTTCATACGAAACAAGGAAAAGCAGGAGGTGGATTTCCTGATAGCAAAAAATCACAAGCCCTTTCTCCTTGTGGAAGCGAAGCTGTCAGATCCAAGGCCTTCATCCGCCCTCAGCAAATTCCAAACGGCTCTTGGGGTGCCGGCGGTACAGCTCACAGAAGGAGGTGATACGTTTCGGATTTTCCGAAACGGCGACCAATCCATCCTGGTGGCGCCCGCCCATATCTGGATTGCACGATTGCCCTAACACAGGACCCGCTGTAAAGAGGGAAAAGGGGGCATGGTGATACACCAGATCCAAGGGGCGGGGTCCGGTAAAATTTGATATCATTTCCTGGTTCGTCCCTGCGACAAAACCAAGCCGGAGATTCAGAACCGTATTTTTCAATCGGCCGGGATCATTTCCGTGTCGTCATGGGAATAGGGCGGGGAGCAGGCGCAGAAAAATTCAAGGGGCGTATCGCCCGTGTTCCGGACTCGGTGGGCCGCGCCCGGCGGGATAAGGACCGTGTCGCCCGGCGCCACCGAAACGGTGTCATCCCCCACGGTCGCAAGCCCGCTTCCCCGGATCACGTGGTAGATCTCTTCACTTTTCAGGTGCCGGTGCAAAAGGGTTTCCCCGCCCGCAGAGACCGTGGACAGTGCCAGGCTCTGGTTCCGGTTTCCATGGACACGCGGGTGCATCAGTTCCCGGATAACGGATCCGTCCCGGGTGGTGTACGGGGGTGTGTCTCGGGACGTGGTTTTTTGTATCATGGGGTCTCCCGTTTCGTTTTTGTCTTTGTTGGACCCGCGGCTACCAGGTACAGGAGCCCGGATTCGCTGTTGAGGCCGAGACATGCGGAGGCCTCGGCATCGTAAAAGGCCCCGATGCCGCAGCACCCGAGACCCAGGGCCGTGGCCGCCAGGTAGATCCGTTCTCCCAGGCGGCCGGCGGCCAGCATGGCGCGGCGGTATCCCCGGGGCCCGAGGGTTTCATCCACGAGGGCCAGGTTCGCCATGAACAGGAAATGGACCGCCGCGTTGGCGAGCCACGCCTGATCCAGGCAGACGCGGGCCATCCGGTCCGTTGAACACCCCGAATCGACCCGTCCCGTAGAACCGCTCTCCCGGTCCAGGAGATGGAACCCGGGATCCAACCCCGGGGCCTCCCGGACCAGAAAACCCGTGCATGGCAGCGTCCCGCCTCCTTCCAGGGGACCGCAAAGGGCGTCAAGCAGGCGCTCCAGGTACCCGGGAGGGAGGGGGCGAGAGACGAAGTTCCGTTGGGAACGCCGACGGAACGCGGCTTCCCCGTAGCGCAGGGCGCCGCACGTTTCTGCGGGCCGGGCCGGCCGCGTCCATTTTTCCGGCCATGGCCCCAGCCGGCGGAGGAAGGCCGGGGCCGCCGCCCGGCGCATGGTCCGGGTCCCGGCCCCGTGGATCTCCCGGATGGCGGGAAACTCCGTCTCTTTTGGGGATACGCGGCTCGCGTTTCGGATCTCATCCGCAAGTTCGGGGATCTCTGCTTTTTCCCCGCCCCAGCCATTTTCCGTA
>QNBI01000249.1 GCA_003641675.1 Spirochaetota bacterium
GTACTTTCTAAAAAGGCGGGCGGTCGCCCTGTAAAACTCGCTATGACCAGGGAAGAGGAATTCAACACAATTCCTTCACGCCAGGCATTGTATTCCGATTTTAAAACCGGTGTTACAAAGGATGGTAAAATAACAGCACTGGAAATTAAATACTACTGGGATGCAGGTGCATATGCGGATTATGGTGTTAATGTAGGCCGTGCAGGTGCATATTCCGGAGCAGGCCCTTATGAAGTACCTAACTGCAAAATAGATTCTTATATAGTATATACCAATAAAATTTTCGGAACGGCATACAGGGGGTTCGGACATCTTGAAGTACACTGGGGAATCGAGAGGAATATGGATATTGTCGCCCGGAAAATAGGTATGGATCCTGTTGAGTTTAGACAGAAGAATGTGTTAAGGCCTGGCGCAGAAACAATTACCGGAGAAAAAATTGGTCCTTCTCATGGGAAGGTATATGAGTGTCTTGACGCTGTTGCAAAAGATATTAAATGGACAGGTTTAAAGTCGGAAAGTGAAAGAGAACAGGAAAAGAAAACAGGAAAGGTGCGCGGAAAAGGAGTGGCTGTCCTCCATAAAGCTCCTGCCATGCCCACATTTACGGCAACTGCAACAGTTTTAAAATTCAACGAAAATGGCTCTATAGATTTAATGACATCGTTAACAGATTACGGTCAGGGCACATACACCGCTCTTGCACAGATCGCTGCGGAGATTCTTAGAATGCCTGTAGAGAGGATAAATGTTCCCTGGGACAGCGATACCTCTTTTACTCCCTACGACTGGCAGACAGTTGCGAGCAAAGGTGCCTTTATGTCCGGTAACGCTACAATAATGGCAGCTCAGGATGCACTGAGGCAGATAAAGGAAATTGCAGCTCAAGTTTTTCGCTGTTCAATAGAAGAACTGGACTACAAAGATGAAAAAGTATTCTTAGAGCACAATCCGGATAAATATCTTGAATATAAACAGATTGTTAACGGTTATGTGTACCCCAATGGAAATTCCATAGGCGGGCCTGTAATAGGAAGGGGAAAATATATAGCTCAGGGGCTGACAAATCTTGATTTTGAAACGGGACAGGGGCTTCCAGCTCTTGATTGGACCTACGGTGCCCATGGTGCAGAAGTAGAGGTGGATGTGGAAACGGGTGATATTAGAGTGCTCAACCTATCATCTGCTTTTGATATTGGACAGACTTTGAACGAGGGTCTGGCAAGAGGCCAAATTATCGGAGGAGTTATTCAGGGGTTGGGCAGCGCATTAACAGAGGAATTTAAGTTTTCCGATAAAGGCAAATTCTTGAATGCAGGTTTTGTAGATTATAAAATACTCACTGTAAAGGATTTACCGGATAAGATGTCGCAACATATGATAGAGAACCCTCAGATGGACGGCCCCTTCGGTGCCAGAGGTGTTGCTGAACATCCTATGATCTCTGTGCCTTCGGTTATAGGAAATGCTCTCTACGATGCCCTTGGCATTGATTATTTTAAGATACCATTCACATCGGAAAGGGTTTATCTGGGGATTAAAAGCGGTAAAAATGAGTATCACGACTAACTTTTAAATTATGGTTATGGTGTACCGATCCGTCGGTACACGTGCTTAATTTTAATATAGACTACTGTGTAACTAACACCCGGTGGGCGGGATAGATTGTTAGTGTTAACCGGTATATTATTTTTGGAGGATTTTTAAGTGGATAATCAGGAAGCGGTACAACGCTACAGAGAAAAACGCGGAGAAATGCTCCGCGGCGGCGGCGATAAGAGAATAGAAGCCCAGCATGCTAAAGGTAAACTGACGGCACGGGAAAGAATAGAATTACTGCTGGATGAAGGAACTTTTATAGAGCATCAGACCTACATTACTGTTAGAACTACAGATTTTGGAATGGATAAAAAACGGTTTTTAGGTGATGGTGTTGGAAGCGGGACGGGAAAGATTAACGGACGGCAGGTTTTTCTGTTTGCTCAGGATTTTACAGTACTTGGCGGTTCTCTCGGAGAGATGCAGGCAGAGAGAATTGCGGAAGCTGCAATGCTTGCAGCTAAAAATGGAACGCCATTTATTCAGATAAATGACTCCGGAGGTGCAAGAATACAGGAAGGCATTCTTTCCCTTCATGGCTACGGGAAAATATTTAAAGCAAATGCAGTTAGTTCGGGGGTAATTCCTCAATTCTCACTTATTCTCGGGCCATGCGCAGGAGGAGCCGTATACTCGCCGGCAATTACAGATTTTACACTCATGGTGGATGGAATAAGCAACATGTATATTACCGGCCCGGAGGTTATTAAAGCCGTAACGGGTGAAGAAATAAGTCATGAAGAACTTGGCGGAGCACAGGCGCATTGTGCTAAAAGCGGTAATGCTCATTTTAGGTTTAAGAGTGAACAGGAATTAATGTCCTTTTTTAGAAAACTCTTAAGCTATCTCCCTTCCAACAATCTGGAGCTTCCGCCTATTGCCGACACAGGAGATCCGGTAGACAGAGAGACTCCCGATTTGCTGCATCTTTTACCTGATAATCCGAAAAAACCGTACGATATAAGAGATTTTATAAATGAAATATTCGACAGAAATTCTTTTCTGGAAGTACATGCGGAGTATGCCTTAAACGTTGTAGTCGGATTTGCAAAATTAAACGGAAGAACTGTCGGTGTTTTTGCTAACCAGCCTAAGGTTTTAGCAGCCGTTCTTGATATAAACTCTGCTGATAAAGCAGCGCGCTTTTTGAGATTCTGCGACGCCTTTAATATTCCTATAATTTCACTGGTTGATGTGCCGGGCTTTCTGCCGGGAGTTGCACAGGAGCACGGCGGTATTATAAGACACGGGGCAAAAATACTATATGCAATAGCAGAGGCAACAGTTCCGAAGATTTCACTCATAATAAGAAAAGCATACGGGGGAGCCTTTATAGCAATGGCTTCGAAGGCGTTGGGCTACGACCGTGTGCTTGCCTATCCTACTGCAGAGATTGCTGTTATGGGTGCGGAAGGAGCTGCAAATATTATATTCCGCCGTGAAATAAAGGCTTCCGACAACCCGGAACAGAAAAGACAGGAAAAGATTTCAGAGTTTAGACAGACTGTAATGAATCCGTTTATTGCAGCAGGTTACGGGATAGTGGATGATATTATTGAACCCAGGTTTTCAAGAATAGAATTAATAAGGTCTCTGGAGATGAATATACGGAAAAGAGAGGATAGGCCTTCAAAAAAACACGGTAATATCCCTCTGTAGGTGCAGGAGAAAATAATGAATGTTGAAATTTATTCTTACAGTGTCTTCACGACTGTAATAGGAATGACGGTAGTTTTTCTCTTTCTGTGGTTTTTGAGCCTCCTTATGTCTTTTCTGAAAATACTGTTCAAAGAGAAAAAGAAAGGCATGGAACAGGAAGCAGTTCTGGAGGATGAGAGGGTTATTGTAGAGAGTGAAAAACGTACAGACTGGATTGTAGCTGCTGTCTCTGCGTATCTTACCGCAGAGGAAGAAGAGCTTTATCCCCATTCTGCAAAGTCATGGAAACCTGTTTCCAACGAAAAGTTTGATCCCTGGGTGATCGGGGGGAAATTATTAAAGAGATGGTCCGGAGTGTAAAAAATGAAAAAGAGAATTAGATTTCAGTTTGAAGGAAATACATATGTTGTTGATGTAGAACGCGAAGGAAATAAGTTAACCCTGGAACGTGAGGGTAATGTGTATGAGGTGACCCTCCTGCCAGAGGAAAAACCTCAAATTCTGGCGGACAGGGTTGCGGCAGGGGAGCCTGCCTTTTCTGTTGCACCTCCAGAAGCTCAGCCTGTAGCAGCTCCGGTGAGCTCTGGACCTACAGAACCGGCACCAGCACCTGTTCCGGTAGCTACAGGAGAAGCGAGTAATATTGTAGCTCCTATTACCGGTGTTGTAAAAGAAATTAAAAGTAATGCCGGTATGAGAGTAGAAAAAGGTCAGGTTGTCATGGTTATGGAGGCTATGAAAATGGATATAGACGTTTATGCTCCCATTTCGGGTGTTATAAACGAAGTTTTTGTACATCAGGGTGACAGCGTAAGGGCAAATCAGCTCTTATTAACTGTGGCTTAGGGAGTTTGACATGGATATATTTGGTTTAAGTCTTTCTTTTTTAAAGAGTACCGGCATAGTTGCTCTAACCTGGCAAAATATTGTTATGATCGGAATCGGTGGGCTCTTAATCTACCTGGGGA
>QNBI01000250.1 GCA_003641675.1 Spirochaetota bacterium
GCACCCACTATACTCCGATAGTGCCGCTTGCATGGGCCTTTAAAAAACGCGGATTTAAAGAAGGACAGTTCCCCGTTGCAGAAAAGGTAGCGGAAAACCTTGTTACACTTCCTATAAACCCACGGCAGACAAGAGAGGCTCTTTACTACCTCATAGACAGTATTAAGGACCTCAAGGCTTAAAAGATATTATAAAAGGCGGTGCACAAATACACCGCCTTTACTTTAGATCCTACTAAGAAGTCTACTGTATTGCAGCCACTTCATCCCATTCTTTTGCTATCTCTTTAGCAGCCTTTCCTAATACAGAAGCATCTTTTACGAAACTCACAACCTTGTAATCTTCCGCCGGAGGAAATTTTGCTGCCAGCTCGGCAGGTAGTTTAACACTTTTTCTTATCGGGTGTACAAATCCCTTTGCATACTCAATCTGCCCTGCATCGGAATACTCTGTTTCAATTAATAACCGTGCAGCATAGGGGTGCGGTGCACCCGCTGTTATGAACTGAATATACATCCCCGCAACAGTACCGTCCTGAGGAATTACTATTTTAAGCGAATCCATACCGAGAGAGTATTTTTTTGATAATCCGTCAAAATCCCAGAACAGAGCAATAGGCGCTTCGCCTTTCTGAATTGCCGATGTACTGGGCCTTACCGGTTTAATATTTCCCGCTTTCTTTAATTTCTTGAAGTATTCGATTCCCGGACGCACATTATCTACACTTCCGCCGTTAGCATAGGCCGCTGCTAATACCATCATATTTGCAGTGCCGGATTCCCTTGGGTCTTTAATGCACACCATATTTTTATATTCCGGTTTTAAAAGATCCGCCCATGTCTTCGGAATATTCTTCACAATATCCGTATTAACTGTAAATGCAATTGTCCCCCAGTAGGCAGCAGACCATAATCCGTTCGGATCCTTCGCATAATCGGGTATTTCATTCCAGTGCTGATTTTTATACGGTTGAGACAGCCCGTCCGCAGTAATAACAGTTGCAAAGTTAAAGCCAAGGTCGGTAGAATCCGCTACCGGGGCATTTTTTTCCGACTTTAACGTGGATATAATAGTACCGCTTCCCATATCGGTATCCATATCCTTTATACCGTACTTATCCTTCATAATTTTCATTATCCCGCCATAGTTAACCCAGTCATCCGGAAGACCGTACGATACCAAAACACCTTCTTTCTTTGCTTTAGCTATAAGATCATCCATGGAGGTAGTTTTTATCGGAAGAGCAGTAGTTCCTTTTGCTTCCTGTTTTCCACCGGCAAAAACAACCGAAACAAAACTAAAAATCATTACCATAGCAATAAAACCAACCAAAATCTTTTTCATTTTATCCTCCTGTTTTTTTAAATTGATTCTATAGAGAGAATATTTTTAAAATTTACATACTTTATCACCCCCTTCTGTTTAAGACTGATGCACCGTTCCCGCTATACCTTCTCTTTACCCTGTCCATGCTCTCTTTTCCGTGCGATAAAAATAATGGCAAGAGAGAGAAACATCGCAATTGTAAATGCTGTCACAGAAATTGCCGAAGCTATTCTTCCGTCTCTGCGCGTAAACTCAACTAAAAGCATCGGAAGAGTTTTAAACCTTGCTCCCGTAATAAGAACAGCAAGGGTATACTCTGCAAATATTGCAGAGTATACAAGCAGACTTCCGCTGACTATCCCTGTTAGTATATTTGGTCCTATTATGTAGAGAAGTATCTGCGACGCACTTGCCCCCTGCAGCCTGGCCGCATCGTTTATTGTACGGAGATCCATAGCTTCCAGGCTGTTGGCAATTGGCCTGTACATATATGGCATTGAAAATACTGTACATGCGCTTACAAGTAAAAACGGCGATCTTGCAATAGGGCGGATGGTAAATACGGTTATAAGAGCAAGGGCAAGTATAACCCGCGGAATACCAAAAGGCAGAATTGTAAGCAGGTCCATGGGCATCTTTGCCCCGGGGAGCCTTGTATGTGCAATATAGGCGGCAGGGACAATAAGAACAAGATTTAATACTACAGTGTACAGGGCGAGAAACAGAGAATTCTTGAGTGCAATTATAAAATACGGATGATGGAATGTTTCTGCATACCATTTTAATGTATAACCTTCCGGTAAAATAGTTCTGTCCCAGCGGACTGCCACGGAGAACATGTACGTTGCAAGTATAGGAACAAGCATATAAACGGCAAAGATTATAAGAAAAATTACTTTAGATGTTTTACTGTCTTTCATTTTTCCGCTCCGGGTGCACGGGTTATTGCAATTTTATAAATTGATATACAAATGCCCATAATTAAAAGGGAGACCGTTGCCATAGCCTTTGCAAGCGCAGGGTTATGAAGCACTTCTCCTTTTACAACAAAAGCTATCTGAGTAGTAACAAGCATGAGATTAGAAGCTACAAGGGTATAGGCTGTTGCATACGCGCCATAGGCATTGGCAAAGAGAAGCACAAAACCCGCTATTAGTGAAGGAGTTAATAGGGGGAGCCCTATATACCTCCAGTATGTAAAAGTTGAGGCACCCATATTTACTGCAGCTTCACGCCATTCTTTCTGCAGACCTGCAAAGGAAGGAATTATTAAAAGAATCATAAGCGGAAGCTGAAAATAAGTATACGCAACGACAAGCCCTGCATACGAATATATCTGAAAATGCGGATATAGATGAATATTTAAAACAAGAGCAAACAGCAATGTAATAACACCGTTTTCTCCGAGAATAATAATAAATGCAAAGGCAAGAGGAGCACCTGCAAAATTGGTTGTAACATTTGCAAGAGCCGTAAAAAGCCCTTTTAACCATTTTGCTTTCGTTTTCAAAATGCTATACCCTATAAAGGTGCCCAAAACTGTACCGAAAAGAGCCGTTATTGCAGAGAGTCTAATACTGTTCCAGAAGGAAAGCATATAAACAGGTTTTTTTAAGCCTGCATAATTTGCAAGAGTAAATAAACCTGCGGAGTCGAAAAAACTGTCTTTAACAAGTATTATAATCGGAATAATTTCAAAGATTAGGCAGAAAAGGAAAAACGGAATTATCCAGATACTGTCTAAAGCTTTTGCAATACCCGGATGCAGTACACGGAAGTTCTGTTTTATCAAACCCGCTACCCCCTTTGGTTACACCTTTTACAATATAACAAGGATAACCTATACTGCAGCACTTTGTCAATAGCCTTTAATAAGAGTATTGACAAAGTCTTTAAAATAATTTATTATTTGGTTATAATTTTAACAAAAACACGGAGCATAACTATGAAAGAGTATTTTCCGGAAATTCCAGAAATTAAATATGAAGGCAGAAATTCAACAAACCCCTATGCCTATAAATTCTATAAGCGAGACAGAGTAATAGGAACAAAAAACGAAGAAGAGTATTTAAAATTTTCTCTCGCCTACTGGCATACAATGACAGGAACAGGTGTGGACCCCTTCGGTGCAGCCACCATGATTAGACCATGGGATAACTTTACAGATCCTATGGATAAGGCGCATGCAAGGGTGGATGCCGCTTTTGAGCTTATGCAGAAATTAAATTTAAAATATTTCTGCTTCCATGACAGAGACATGGCTCCCGAGGGGAATACCTTACGCGAAACAAATAAGAATCTCGATATTATTGTTAAACATATAAGTGAAAACATGAAGGCTACGGGAATTAAGCTTCTATGGGGAACAGCCAATCTTTTTGCACATCCGCGGTATGTACACGGTGCTGCAACATCGTGCAATGCAGATGTTTTTGCCTATGCGGGAGCTCAGGTTAAAAAAGCGCTGGAAATAACAAAAGAATTAGGAGGAAGCAATTATGTGTTCTGGGGAGGGCGTGAGGGATACGAAACTCTCTTAAATACAGATATGGGTTTTGAACTGGATAATCAGGCAAGATTCTTAAAGATTGCTTTAGATTATGCAGGAGAAATCGGTTTTAAAGGCCAGTTTCTATTAGAACCCAAACCAAAGGAACCTACAAAACATCAGTATGACTTTGACGTCGCTTCAATTATTGGATTTTTAAGGAAATACGGGCTTGAAAATGATTTTAAGATAAATATAGAGTCTAACCACGCAACCCTTGCAGGTCACACCTTCCAGCATGAACTACACCTTGCAAGAATAAACAATATGCTTGGAAGTATCGATGCCAATCAGGGAGACCCTCTTTTAGGATGGGATACGGACCAGTATCCCACAAATATTTACAATGCA
>QNBI01000251.1 GCA_003641675.1 Spirochaetota bacterium
TACTGATTAGCTAAAATCTCTCTTAGAAAACTAGTATGGATGAAATTGCCCATCCAGACCATACTAAAGTAATTCCCGAACCGTTTAAGTGGAAATATAAATACAAGCGTGCAGCTATTGTTAAATATAAAGCTCCTTATATCTTATAATAAGACAAAAAATATATTATTGCATTTAAACTGTAATAAATAATTTAAATTGACATATCACTGCCGCCGCTATAGGAAATAAGGACTTTATTTACAAAACAATGGAAGATATAATGTTAGAAATTCAATGACAATATGAGCCAGCTCTTTAACGAATCTGAACAACTCGTATATAATAGCTGCAAGAAATCATTCTTATCTCTTTGGAGTTACGCCAATCCTATAGGGAAAAATTCAAAGGAACTTTGTGACATTTTAATTGTATGCTACTCTGATATCATAATTATTAGCGTTAAAGACATCAGCATCACAGATAGTGGCGATATTTCAATAGGTTGGAAACAGTGGCGCAAACGAGCAATCGATGCTTCACAAAACAGATATATGGAGCTAAACGATGGCTTGAAAGAGACTGCCACGTAGTTCGAAGCGATGGAACTACCGGAATAATGTTGCCTGAAATAGGGAATAGGAGAATACACCGGGTAGTGGTTGTATTGGGCGGTCAAGGGGAAAGCTCCCATTAAGTTCGTTGATCTTGGTAAAGGCTTTGTTCATGTACTTGATAAGATTTCCTTAAATGTGATTTTGGGTGAATTGGATACAATTAAGGACTTTGTTGAGTATCTGTTCGCTAAAGAAAGGCTATATCTTTCTGGAGAAAAACAATATTCCACTGTGGGGAAGAAGACCTTTTAGCTTTGTATTTACACAAAGGCCGTCGATTTCCAGAAGAATTTAATGTGTTGGTAGTTGTTGATAATCTTTGGGAAGGATTTAAGGGTAGTGATGCATATAAGGCTAAGAAAAAAACTAATAATATAAGCTATGCATGGGATAGACTTATCGAAATTCTTTGCAAAGATATTTTGCACGGTAATTTAGAATTCGGACCTGGACTAAATTATTCAGAAATTGCAGGGCGTACAATGGTCTGTGAAAATCATCTGTGGAGTTTTTGGTTATTTTCCTAATCCTCAATATTTGAAAATCATGAAGATGAGTATCCTCAAGAAGGGGAAGGTTTAAAGTATTGATAATTTCAAATCACTGCACCGGATTTTTATTCCGCTGTGCTCCATAAAAAACAGTGAGTTCAAGTATTACCTTTAAATCAAGGAAATATTTAGAAACTTAAGTTTTGATTTTTAATACTTGAATCATAAGTAAGATTATCTTACAATATAATACAGAAGTATTTCTAAGGAGGCAAAAAATGGCTTTTCTTGAAGTAACAAGTCTATCAACAAAAGGACAAATAGTAATACCTCAAGGAATAAGAGAAAAACTTGGCTTAGAATCCGGAGCTAAGCTAATCGTTATTCAGGAAGGGGATAGTATCTTACTAAAACCTATAAAATTTCCTAAGAAGGAGCAATTTAAGAAATTAATTTCATTAGGAGATAAAGTAAGGGAAAAACTAGATTTAACGGAAGACAATGTAAAAAAAGCAGTAGAAAATGTTAGAAAAGAGAAACATGAAAATAGTCATTGATACGAATGTCATAATCTCCGGAATATTTTTTAGCTATATTTAATACTGAAACAAGGCTAATGAGGAAATTATATGGAGTTTAATTCTCTCTATTACCCGCACCCTTCCAGACGGATGGTTGTCTATGCAAAAAACGGTGTTGTGGCTGCATCACAGCCTCTTGCGGCGCAGGCGGGTCTCGAAGTTATGCAGAGAGGCGGCAATGCCGTGGATGCGGCGGTCGCCGCAGCTGCGGTGCTTACAGTTGCGGAGCCCACTTCCAACGGAATAGGTGGAGATGCGTTTGCGATTGTCTGTCATGGAGGTAAACTGTACGGCCTAAACAGCAGCGGATATTCACCTGCCGGGTTGTCGTACCAGGTCCTTAAGAAAGCAGGCTTTTCGGATATGCCCGAATACGGATGGGAAACGGTTACAGTACCCGGAGCTCCTGCAGCATGGGCGGAGCTGTGGAGGAGATTTGGTGCAGCCTCTTTTAATGAACTGTTTAAACGTGCTGTTGCCTATGCGGAAGAAGGTGTGCCGGTTTCGCCTACAGTCGGGAGCGGATGGGCTGCATCTTTTGATAAGTACAGGAAAGTATTCCACGGCGACATTTTTAAGCACTGGTTTAATGTTTTTGCACCGGATGGGAAAGCGCCTCGGATAGGAAGCTTGTGGAAATCGCCGCTTCATGCACGCACCTTAAAATTCATAGCGGAAACAGAAGCTGAGTCCTTCTATCGGGGCGAGCTTGCAGAAAAGATTATAGATTTTTCAAATTCAACGGGAGGCTATTTTAGCGGGGATGATTTAGCTGATTTTAAACCTGTCTGGGTAGAGCTTGTATCTGTAAACTATAAGGGGTATGATGTCCATGAAATACCTCCGAACGGGCAGGGTATTGTAGCGCTTATGGCCTTAAACATGCTTGCAGATGACGACTTAAACGGGTTGGAAAGCGGTGAGGCGGCACACATCAGCATAGAGGCGATAAAGAGTGCCTTTGCAGATGCGAAAGAGTATGTTGGCGACCCCGATTATATGAAACTTGATTATAACAGTCTTATATCGTATGAGTACGGAAAGCTTAGGAGAAGGGATATTTCAGGGACGGCGGCTAATCCTTTTCCGGGGGAACCGAAAGGAGGCGGAACTGTCTATCTTGCCGCTGCGGACAGTGATGGTACAATGGTTTCCTACATACAGAGCAACTATATGGGGTTCGGCTCGGGACTTGTTGTTCCGGGAACAGGAATAGCTCTACATAACCGGGGCAAGAATTTTGTAATGAAACCTCAGCATCCGAACTGCGTAGGTCCCCATAAGAGGCCGTATCATACGATTATACCGGGATTTATAACAAAAGACGGCAAGCCTGTGGGCCCATTCGGAGTAATGGGAGGGTTCATGCAGCCGCAGGGTCATCTGCAGGTTTTAACAAATATGATAGACCTGCATTTAAATCCTCAAAGCGCACTGGATGCTCCAAGATGGCAATGGGCCGGAGGGAAAAGAGTATTGGTAGAGGAAGGCTTTAATCCGCACACTGAAGACGCCCTAAAAAAGAGAGGACATGAGGTTAAAATATCTTGTAATACTGGTTCTTTCGGCAGAGGGCAGATTATTATTCGGGATGATAACGGGGTATACTGTGCGGGAACGGAAAAGCGCTGCGATACTGAGATTGCATCGTACTAATGGAGGTGATATGAGGCGGTTAAGTTTACTTTTGTTGTTTGTAATCCCTGTAGTTCTTTTAACTGCAGAGAGCGAAAAGCCTGCTGCTGATAAAACAGGAGAAGTATTCCTGTTGAATTACTGGGGGAAAATGTTTAATAGCTCATCGGAGTTAGAAAAGCCCGCTACGGGAAAAATCGGGAAATATGCCGCAGGAAACCTTATTGATAAGAAGCTTAACACATCCTGGGTGGAAGGTGTAAAGGGTGACGGAATCGGTGAGTATGTACTGCTTGCGGATAAAGAAATTCCGAAGACGATAAGTATCTATTCAGGTTACAGTAAGAATATATCGCTGTTTAAAAAGAACAACAGGCCGAGTAAGCTGCGTTTAAGTCTCTACTTCGGCATGGCGGATTCCTGGGGAGGTGAATATGGGGACTATTACAGAATAGTTAAGTATAAAAAGGAATACGTGCTGGCTCTTAAGGATACAATTAGCCTGCAGACCTTTAATTTCCCTTTTAGAGAAACGCTTAAAGATACCAGAGGGCTCAAAGCCTTTAGGGAAAAGAGTCTGGAAATACTAAAACAGGCAGGGCGCAGAAAAGGTGTTCCGCCTTTTCCAGGTCATCCGGATACGGAGTGGATTCTAAAATTAGAAATTGCCGGTGTGTATAGGGGTAGTAAATGGCAGGACACATGTATATCCGAGGTGTTTTTTAATGACAGGTATATAAGCGATGTTCACCAGTTTAAATATAAAGATGTAAAAAAGGTATATGAGAGTGAAGACGGCGGCAAGGTTTTTATGACGGCCGGAGAAATAACCGGCGATAAAGGCAGCGGCAAAGACGGGAAAATCACCCTCTGGAAATCAAACGGGACTGACAGTTTCTGTCTTATAGCTGACAATGTTCA
>QNBI01000252.1 GCA_003641675.1 Spirochaetota bacterium
CAGCAGGAAGCAACAAAGGGAAAAGCAGCAAAACAAAATCTTCGCGTAGCGGCACCGCCGTGGATTTTTAAAAAATTTCCTCTGGAGGATGCATGCAGCAGGTTCGAGAAGGCTCATCCTAATGTTACAATCGAGAGGATTCGTGCAGATAAATGGGGAGGCGTAACCTATATCCCGGAATGGCAGTCCGGGAAGTCTTCGTTCGATCTGTTTGTCGGTGGAAGCGGCTCAATGCTTGCACCTCTAATTGTAGGAGGATGGACAGAGCCGATGGACAGTATGCTCACAGGCAATATGGCACCGGATAAACTTGTAGGCGGGTTCCTTGCTGCCGGAAAGTACAAAAAAGCCGGTGGTTCTTACTATCCTGTTCTTCCCTTTATGGGTGAAGTTGCCATAATGGGTGTCAACACAAACATTATGAAAAAGGCAGGACTCTGGGCAGGAAATAAACCCGTACCAATTCCAGGAATGGGTACAGATGAATTTGTAGGCTGGTTTGCCAAAATGAAGGATTTTGCACCTGTAGGTGCTCATGTTCAGATTTGGGATCGTGAATTTATGCAGTATGATTATGCTTCGGGCATTAAAGCAATGGCCGGAACATTTCAGGCTTCTGATGGAAAGGGTTTTGATGTATCCAGTGGATCCGCCAAAAAATGGCTTGGCCTGCTACAGAGCGTCTATAAAAAAGGACTTGCGGCTTATGCAATTTCTGATGATAAAGGCTATGAATTGTGGAAGAGCGGTGCTGCCGGTTCTTTCTTCGCCGCTCAGGGGCATATTATGGAGCTTGTGAGTGTTACAAAGAGAAATGAAGATATAGCCTATACAAGTTGGCCGGGCGCAGACAAAAACGGCAGTATTATCTGGACACACTCTGTGTGGATTCCGAAGGTTGTTAAGAATAAAGAGCTTGCGAAATCGTTTATTAGAGAGGAAGTTTTTGATAAGTCCTTTGGGCAATGGAGTTTCAACCACTACGGTAAACTTCCTATTGTAAAAGCCGCTTACGGCGAGGGAATTACACGGTTTAAAGATCAAATGCCTGTGCTGCTTTCTGTTGCGGATAATTCAAGTCCTATCCCTCTTTATAAAGATCTGGAAAAGTACCTGGACATTCTGCAGAAGTATCTGCCCGAAGCGGCATTCGGGAGGATGAGTGTGGATAACGCGTTAAGCTCTGTACAGAAAGAGATAGCAAATCTCGATTTCACAGATGTAAGGGCATACTAATTAGCTTTGGTTTAAGAAACATAACATTTTAAAATTATTCTTGCCCTGCAGAGTGGATGTCATAAAACTCTGCAGGGTAAATAATTATTTACGTCTGGCATGTTAAGAAGGAAGGTGGAAATGGGAAATCCTATAAGCTCTCTGGAACAATTAAGGAAACAGCAGAGAACAAAGAAAAGATTGACAGAGAATATCAATTTAATGGTTTTTCTTCTTCCTACATTTGTCTTTGTTGTAGTTTTTATTGCCTTTCCGGTTGTTTATTCGGGATTTTTAAGTTTTACTAAATTCAAGTTTGGAATTGATAGTGCGCCAAAATTTATTTTTTTAAAAGGGTATATAGAAAGATTTACCAGTGATTCCCTCTTTATGGAATCACTAAAGAATCAGCTGGTTTTTGCATCTCTTTATTTTACTATAACCTTTACACTATCACTCATACTTGCAATCCTTATTAACGAATTAACGTTCGGAGTACAGACGTTTCAGGTTATATTTTATATGCCAATGATTATACCTCTCTCTCTTGTCGGTATTACATTTGCCTGGCTCTTGTCTCCAATAAACGGATTTGTAAATATTATTATAAGGAACCTAACCCATAATGTCAGGTTTATGTTCGACTGGTATCAGGAGCCTAAAACAGCACTTATAGGGATTGTAATTGCCCGTTCATGGAAGATGGTGGGGTTCACATTGATAATCTTTGTTGCCGGTTTAAAAGGGATTCCTAAAAGTCTTAGGGAGGCTGCCCGTGTGGACGGGGCAACATTCTGGCAGGAAATATGGAAAATTATAATTCCCAACCTAAAACCCTATATGCTTATAAGCAGTATTTGGATATTAATAAACTCATTAAAGGTATTCGACCTTGTACGTGTTATTACAGAAGGAGGGCCCGGGGTTAGGACCTATATGCTTTACTACTATTCCTGGAAGCTGGCTTTCGAGAGGATGGATTTAGGGCAGGCTTCACAGGTTGCCTATATTACGGCAGGTATTATTCTTATATTCACAGTTGTGTTGAATCAAATCTTTAAACCGGAAACAGCGGAGAGGGGGTAATAATGAAAGCAGTAAGCCTTGAGTATGGAAAACTAAGCAGAATATTTTTTATTATTATCCTTATCTTTGCTTTAATCTATATATTCCCCGTTTTTTGGGTATTAATCACATCTATTAGGCCGGATAGCGATATTCACAAATTTCCCCCCACAATTATTCCTAAGGCGCTTACCCTGCATAACTATATATATGTTTTTACGGGAATGGAAGGGTTTAGCAGGTATTTCTTAAACAGTGTGGTTGTAACAACATTTACCGTTGTAATTGTTTTAGTTGCTGCAGCTATGGGCGGGTATGCCTTTGGAATGCGGAAGTTTAAAGGCAATAATCTGCTCTTTATGCTTATTTTAAGTATTCTTACAATTCCTTATATAATGTATTTAATCCCCATCTATATAATGGAATATAAAATGCGTTTAACAGATACTTACCTCGGCCTAATCCTTCCCTACGTTGCCTTAAATCTTCCATGGGGGCTTCTCATTATGCGTGGAGCCTTTTCTACAATTCCTCTTGATATACGGGATGCAGCTGTAGTGGACGGCTGTAATGAATACCGTATGGTTTATCAAATACTGCTTCCTATTGTTAAACCTGCTTTTGTAACCACAACAATTATAACTTTTGTCTTTGCATGGCAGGAGTTTATGTTTGCAAGTACCATAAATAAACAGAACTACTGGCAGACCCTCCCAGTAGGCATAGTATGGATAAGAGACGAGCTGCAGACTCTTGCTATGGGTAAGGTAAGTGCGGCAATAATACTTTCTATAGTTCCGGTATTAGTACTTTTCTTTGCATTCCGCAAATTCTTTATCGAGGGTTTAAGCGAAGGCATGTTGAAAGGATAGTGTGAAGATAAAAAAGAGTCAGATAAAATCTGACTCCTTCCTAGAATCAATGCTATTTACTAATTAATAACGATAGTTGTTTCTGGGTTTTCTTGGCTTGGCTTCATTTACACGAAGGTTTCTTCCGTTAAATTCCTTGTCGTTAAGGGCAGAAATAGCTGCTTCTGCAGCATCGTCTGCGTCCATTTCGACAAAACCGAAACCTTTGGACTGATTGGTGTACCTGTCCATGACAATATTAGTACTTACAACAGTACCGTACTGTCCGAACAAATTCTGCAGTTCATCTTCTGTTGTGGCATAATTTAAATTGCCAACATAGATCTTTTTAGACATAGAGAGACTTCCTTTTTTCAGGCCTTTGCCTGAATTTTTAAATTAAGCAGTATTTTAAAAATACCACTGCATCTATTGGTACAATCTATCCGGGGGCTACATTACTGATAAGTTGAAATCTTTAACACTCAATCATCAAGATATAAATGAAGAATTAATACAATAGCAGATCAAAAACCAGTTCAGTAGTACAAAGAACAAAGTGCATCTATAGATACGCGAAAGCAATATAATACAAAGGGTGGTTTTTGTCAAGCACTTTTTGCACTTTACATATTAATCCGCATTAGCTTGCCAGAAAAATCTGTTTAAAGTTCTGTGCTGCAGATGCAGCATCCGGTGCATAACCGTCTGCACCTATCTCATTGGCAAACTGCTCCGTAACCGGTGCCCCGCCTATCATTATTTTAATCTCATCCCTCATCCCTTCACTCTCAAATTTATCAATTACGCTCTTCATGTTTGTCATAGTAGTAGTAAGCAGAGCAGACATACCAATAATTTTTACATCCTGGTGTTCTCTGTAGGCTTCTAAAAATTTTTCAGGTGAACAATCTGTACCCAGGTCTATTACTTCGATTCCCGCTCCCTGTGACATCATTTTTACAAGATTCTTCCCTATATCGTGCAGGTCGCCTTTTACCGTACCCAGTATTATTTTGCCTACAGGCTTTACACCGGTTTCTGTAAGGATAGGCCGCAGAACATCCATCGCAGTGCTCATGGCGCGG
>QNBI01000253.1 GCA_003641675.1 Spirochaetota bacterium
CCCCAAAAGGTGTAGCCGCCGGGCCATGGGGCGTAAGCCCTGACCATTCTATCAATGGCAACAGCACTCTTATCCCACAGAATCAGCCCGTCTTCTTTCTTTATTTTCCCACAGTATGTCGCCTTACTCTCATCCTGAGCTGCAGGCAGTAAATTATTCTTTTCAATGTTCTCCAGTACATCTTCGATAAGCCTGCTCCCCTGCTCTGATAAAATTTCCGCTAAAGCCCCTGTGGTTTCCTTTCCGCTTAATTTATAGCTTAACTGTCCCAGTATGTCGCCGCTGTCTACCCTGTCCGTCAGTGTCTGCACAGTTACGCCTGTCTCACTGTCGCCGTTAAGTATTGCCGCAGGTATCGGAGAAGGGCCTCTGTACTTCGGCAGCAGGGAGGGATGAAGATTAATTCCTCCCCTAGGGAAAATATCTACGAAAGATCTCTTAAATATTTTTCCAAAAGCAACTACAACAAGGATATCCGCTTTTAATCCTTTTACAGTGCTGTAGAATTCCTCGTTTATTTTATCCGGCTGAAATACCCTAAGATTTAATTCTTCCGCTTTTCTCTTTACAGGAGAAACCGTTAATTTCCTTTTTCTTCCCACAGGCTTATCCGGTGAAGTTAAAACTCCGCATATAAAATGATTCTTATTTATTTTTTCAAGAGGGGCTACAGCAAAGAGGGGCGTTCCGGCAAAGAGGATCCTCATTAAGCTCTGGATTTCCTCTTATAGCTTTTTAAAAGCCTATCCCTCTTTTTACTTTCTAATCTGTCAATGAAGAGAATTCCGTTAAGATGATCATATTCATGTTGAATAACACGGGCTAAAAGTCTGTCTGCATCCAGGGCAAAGGGTTTCCCCCTTTCGTTCCAGGCCTGTATTTTTACAGCATACGGTCGTTTAACGTCTGCATTAATCCCGGGTATGCTTAAACATCCCTCCTCATAGATATCCTCCTCCAAGGCAGTCTCCACTATTACAGGATTAATGAAAACACGGGGCATATCCTTGGGTGAATGTGTTATGAACAGCCTCAGGGGGTTGCCGACCTGTACCGCTGCAAGACCGATCCCCTTGCCTTCGTACATGGTATCGAACATACCCTCTATGAAATGTTTTAGTTCATCATCGATTTCGGGTACCATTATAGAGTTCTTTGTTAAAACCGATTCGCCGAGTGTAACAATGTTATACATAGTGTTTCCCATAGATTAAAATACGAAAAACTAAAAACATTGTCAATGTCAGTTTATGCTTTGAAACCACATTGCAGACAACCCTATAAAAGAGAAACAGGGTCTATATCAACTTCACAGAAGACACCGCGTGGAACCGTAAACTGTAATAATGTCTTTTTTATAACCGCGTGCATGGCAGAAAATTTTTCAGATCTAAATAGCAGCTGCACCCTGTAATTATGCGAAATTACGGCAAGCGGACATTCTACCGGCCCAAGTATTTCAATATTGCAAGATATCCTTTTTTCCGTATCATCTAAAAATGATTCTGCCGTTTTCTCTACCAGCTCTCTTTTTCTTCCCCTGAATACCAGCCGGATCAACCTGTAGAAAGGAGGAAATTTAAGGGTTAAACGCTGATTTATCTCATTCTTATAAAATTTCTCAATTTCACCCGCAGCGGCCATTTTAATTACTTCGCTTTCCGGTCTAAAGGTCTGGATAATTACATAGCCGTCTGGAATAATCCGGCCAGCCCTGCCTGCGACCTGTGTTATTAGCTGAAACGTTTTTTCCTGGGACCGAAAATCCGGCAGCTGCAGGTCCGTATCGGCAAGCACAATCCCCACCAGCTTTACTCCGGGGAAATTGAGCCCCTTTGCAACCATCTGAGTACCCAGGAGTATATCTGTGTTCTTCTCTCTGAAATCCTTAAGTATCTTCCGGAGAAAGTTCTTTTTCCTTACAGTGTCCGTATCTACCCTCTGAATTTTATGTGCCGGAAAAGCGGAGCGGATTTCTTCCTCCACACGCTCCGTCCCGAATCCGGAATACCCCACATCGAGAGAATGACATACAGGACACTCAGTTATAGGCTTTGTTCTATATCCGCAATAGTGGCAGATCATCTCATTTGTTGACTTATGATACGTCATTGGCACTGAGCAGTTTTTGCACTTCATCTCATACCCGCAGGATCTGCAGTGAAAATAATATGCAAAACCCCTTCTGTTTAAAAAAAGAATTACCTGCTGGCCTGCATTTAACGTCTCACGCATAGCTTTAACAAGCACAGATGAAAGTATTGATTTTTCCTTCCGCATATCAACTATCTCTATAGCCGGCATTTTCCCGCCGCTCAACCTTTTAGGAAGCGAAAGTCGTGTTATAACTCCTTTCTGCATATAGTGATATGCTTCGACCGAAGGCGTTGCACTGCCCATTAACAGAACGGCTTCTTCCGTTCTGCTTCTATGCATGGCAATCTGGCGTGCATGGTATCTCGGTGTAAAATTAGATTTATACGTCGTCTCATGCTCTTCATCAAGAATAATTAGCCCAAGATTTTTTACAGGCGCAAATACAGCGCTTCTGGCACCGATTGCAATTAAAGTGTCTCCCGTTAAAAGTTTCATCCATTCTTTGAGTCTTTGTGAAGGGGAAAAGCCGGAATGCAGAATAGAAACCATTCCCTTAAATTCTTTTGTAAAAATATCTATAACCTGATGTGTAAGCGATATTTCGGGCACAAGATATATGACCCCTCTTCTCCGGGCAAGCATATGTTTTGCAACATTAAGAAATACCTCTGTCTTCCCCGAGCCCGTTACACCGTGAAGGTAAAAAAACCCGGCCCTGCTATTTATAATTTTTTTGATTGCATTTATCTGCTGCAGGTCCAATTCGAATTTTTCCTGAGTAACAGACGAATCGGGAATATACGTAATTTCTGTTTCTCTTTTTCCTCCGGGCAGTATAGCAGACAAAGCTTCTCCCAAACCGCACAGATACATCCCGGAAACCCATTCTGCAAGTTCAATGGTAAATTTGTTAAATACAGGTTTTGAATCCACAACACGGACTATTTCTTTTAAACTGGGTACACCAGCAGGTGGAATATTTCTAATTGCAACTACAAAACCTGTCAATTTTCTTTTTCCGAAGGGAACAACTACTCTCTCTCCTACCTCTAAATGGTCCTCTTCTCTACTTTTGTAAAAGAAAATTTTATTAATTGGCAGATTAAAAACCACGCCGGGATATATACTCATGGATAATCACATTCTTTCATCGATAACAGTCCGCAACAGCCTTAAATCATCCCAAACACGGGGACGCAGAGCCGGGTTTCTAAGTACACCGCTGGGATGATAGGTCGTAACAAGAGGAGTATCTTTGTAGCGGTATATTTTTCCGCGCAGAGCCCCGATTCCGAGAGACCTTCCAGTCATAATCTGTGAGGATATACGGCCCACTGTGAGAATTACCTTCGGTTTTAATATATCAATTTGCCTCTCCAGATACGGAAAACATGCAAAAGACTCTTCCGGTTTCGGGTCTCGGTTGTTAGGCGGCCTGCATTTTACGATGTTGCCAATAAAGCAGTTCTCATTCCTGGATAGTTTTATTGCCTCCAGCCATTTATCAAGATACTTGCCGGCCCTGCCGATGAAAGGTTTTCCCGTTCTGTCTTCTTCCGCTCCGGGGCCTTCTCCGATAATCATAACCAGCGGATCAAGTATTCCTTCGCCAGGTACAGGATTTTTTCTGTTTTTTGACAAAACGCATAGAGTGCATTTTTTTACCTCCGTACTAATATCACTAAGCAATTCTTCCCGTGACTTTTTCTTCTCCTCATTAAACTCAGCCTCAGGATGCACATCTTCAAAACCATACCGTTCGTAATCTTCTATAAGGTTAAGTATATTCCAAAATGTCTTTTTATAGTTCTTCATAGTTATATATAACCCTCTCTAAAAATAGTCCTTTTGCAGGAGCTGTTGTTCCTGCTCTTGCCCTCTCTCCGCTTTCTAAAACAGATTTAAAATATTCTTTATCCAAACCCTTCTCTTCACACTCAAGGATAGTGCCAACAATTGATCTTATCATTTTCCAGCAGTAGGCATTTGCCACTATTTCGTATATAAGGAAATCACCCTTTACAAAAAAGACAGAACTGTAAATTATACGTTTTCTACCCCTGCACGAATCGCCGGCTTTAGTAAAAGACGAAAAATCATGTCCGCCCGTTA
>QNBI01000254.1 GCA_003641675.1 Spirochaetota bacterium
AACTAATATTATATCATCTAAAGCATCGCCGTTCCAGCCGCCCGCACAGTAAATTGATGAATTGAAAGAAACACACGCAAGCCTTGCCCTTGCCGATGGAAGCGAAGCCTCCCTTATGGGCTTCCAATTTTCTGGGCGGAGCTCTACAATTTTATCCGTATAATTCCTAAAATTATTTTCACCGCCTATAATATACACCCTGCCGTTAGCAGAAACAGCAGAAAACATCTCCAGAGCTTGAGGCAGCCTTCCCACCGGTACGCTTTTACCTTTTTCCAAATCAACATAAAGAATGGTGTCACGATAGGTCTTTCCATCCCACCCGCCTAAATAGTACAGCTTACCGCCGACAGTCACTGTGCTCCCAAAACATAAAGGGTACGGGAGCTCAGCAGCCTTCCATACTCTTTTGCTTCCCGGGTTATATCCCAGAACTTCATTTAAATAGCCGGACTCGCTGTAGCCGCCTGCAATATAAATACTGCCGTTTAGATACGAAGCACTTACCGCATATCTTGCCGACGGAAGTTTCCCCGAATGGTAAATTTTACCTTTTTTTAGGTCGAGCTTAAGAATATCTCTATATATTTCCGCATTTTCACCGAGCCCCCCAAAAACGTATATACTGTTATTTACGGCAACAGCAGAACCCCACGTCCTTTTCGTCCACGATTTAAAAATAATATTTCTTGCACTGTATCCTGTTGCTGCAATTAAAAGGATAAGGAAAATTAGATAAGAGAGTATTGTTGCTCTGTCTTGTCTGTTGAAACGTTGTCGCACTTAACCGCTCCTGTCTGCTATTCAGGGTTATAAATATCATATTTTAAACCGGCTTTATATAGCTAATCGATTTCATTTAATAATATAATAATAGTTTTTTATTAAATGTAAAATAAATGTAAATGCATGTTTTTACTATTGAAAAAGCGAGAAATCAAAGATATATTTTTTAACATAATTAAAAAACGAACATTCGTTCGTTTAAGGGGACTGAAATGATAGACCGCATTTTTAAACGCCCATGGATAATACTAACTGTCATTACCGCAATTACAGTTTTTTTTATTGCCCAACTGCCCCGTATTAAAATAGATAATAACTACTTTAACTTTATACCTAAAAATCAACCTTCATTAATTGCCACAAAGAAATTAGAAAAGCAGTTTGGGAGCGAAGATATAATTGACCTCGCCGTAGAGGCAAAAGAAGGCTCAATTATTTCCAGGCAGGGAATTTTTCTTATACGTAATTTAACAAAAGACATATCTGCTGTTAAAAATGTAGAGAAAGTAATTTCTATTTCCAACTCCGATTTTATTACAGGCGATTCTGAAGGTATGGAGGTAATTCCACTTATAAGCGATAATTTTAACGGGAGCACACAACAGATAGATTCTATCCGCGAGAGGCTTCTTTCATGGAATCTTTATAGGCGGAATTTTATATCCGACGATTTTTCATCTACTCAGATAGCTGTAAAGCTTAAAGACAAGGTGACCCAGGATGATGAAAAAGCCGTTTATCATTCTATTAAGAATATTTTATCAAAATACAAGGATAATGAGTTTAACTTCTATATAGCAGGTATGCCTTCTATAATTGTGCTAATCTCACAGAATGTTAACCGGGACCTTATAACCCTAATTCCCTTTGTCCTGTTTGTGGTACTTTTTATTCTATTTATCTCTTTTAAAAAAGCAGGCGGAGTTATTCTTCCTACTTTAACAGTTGTTATAAGTACTATATGGACACTTGGCCTTATGGCGCTGCTTAACATAAAACTTACCATAATAGGAACAATTATACCCATACTTCTCGTTGCAGTAGGAAGTGCATATGGAATTCATCTTATCAACAATTACTATGATGAAATGCGTAAAGCAAAAAAAGATCTTACCGCTTCCCGGCACAGAGAAATTGTAAAAGATACAGTAAAACATGTAGGAATGCCGGTTCTGCTCGCCGCTGTCACTACAATTGCAGGTTTCGGGTCACTTGCAGCAAGCAAGGTTGTTCCCATGAAGAATTTCGGTATTTTTACTGCAGTCGGAGTTGCTGCTGCATTTATTATTGCAGTTACCTTAATCCCTGCCCTTCTGCTTGTTAGACATAACATCAGTAAACCGGATACAAAATTAAAAAAACCAGTAAAGATGACTTTTTTCGAGAAGCTTCTATCTGCAGTTCATGGATTTATACAAATTCGTCCGGACTGGCTAATAATGGGCTTCCTTATCGTTGTCGGATTTTCCATCTATGGCAGCATGCATCTTATAAAAGATAACGTGATGATCGGCTATTTTAGACCTAAAAGCGGCATTGTCAAAGCGGACAACTTTCTCCGCAGAAAGTTCAGCGGTACAAATTCATTTGATATCGTAGTTAGAGGAACCAGGCCGGGTGATTTAACCGACCCGGAGGTTCTTAAATTTATGGATGATCTTTCTACGCAGTTAAAAAAGAAGTTCCCGCAGATAGGGAAAATAATATCATTTACAGATTTTATAAAACTCATGAACAAATCGATGAATGTTCCGGAAGCCATGGATACAGAGTCCCCGAATACCGGTACTGCCGGTAGTAATAACAGCCAAATTGTGACACTAAAGGATTTTGCCTCATTGCTAAATAAAGCTTATGCCAGGGCAGGAAATACAAATATTTCCACTGCAAAACTAATAGAACTCATAAACAGTGAACTCAACTACAAAGGTGCTGCATATTACGAAATACCCTACGATATATCCAAATATTCAGTAGCAAACAGAGAACAGTTAAAAAACCTTATTTCGCAGTATCTGCTTCTCTTTTCCGGTAATATATCCGACTGGACAGATGACGCAGTAGAACCGACACTGGCCCGAATGCAGGTATTGCTTCTCTCCAAGGGTACAAAGAATGTTCCTGAAATAATAGAAGAAATTAACAGGTTTGCAAAAATCAGGCTTCCAAAAGGATACAGTGTAGAAACTGCGGGTAATGCAATTGTCCAGCACGATTTAACTAATCTTATAGTTAACGGAGCAATACGAAGTTTCTTAATTTCCCTTCTTGCCGTGCTTATAATACTCTCCATATACTACAAATCCTTTGTTGCAGGGCTTTTCAGCATTATTCCAATCGGCCTCACAATTCTTATTAATTTCGGTGTCATGGGTTTTTTTGGTATTCGCATGGATATAGCAACTGCGATGGTGGGTTCTATTGCCGTAGGAATAGGAATAGACTATACAATACATTTTCTATCTGCCTATAAATATGAGCGGTCAAAGACCAACAACCTTACCGTTGTTTCACATAATACATTGCTTACAACAGGGAAAGCTATAATTTTTAATGCAGCAAGTGTAGGTGCAGGTTTTGCAGTCCTTATATTTTCCAGCCTTATGCCGCTTATGTATCTCGGAATTCTCATTACACTTACTATGGTGGTATCATCGCTTTCTGCACTTACTATTATTCCATTTATGTTAAAGCTGTTTAAACCCAAATTTATACTTACAAAAAAGATGCACGTCGATGAGCCCGGCGTGCAAACAAAAAACAGATAGGAGAAAAAAATGATTAAAAAGATTATTGTATTTACAGCTCTGATTATTTTAATAATGCCGGCGGTAGTATTCGCCGGTTCAGGGAAAACTTCCAACAATATTTCCGGCAGAGTTGTAATGGAAAAGGTTCAGAAAGAATCATCACCAAAAACAACACATGCCGCTGTACAGCTTGATATTATTGAAAAAAACGGAACCCAAAAGATACGCCTTCTGGAAATGTGGATGGAAAAGGATAAAAAGGGATTAAACCGAACCCTAATAATCTTTAGAAAACCCTCTGCTGTAAAGGATACCCGTTTCTTAATTATTCAGAATAAGGGCAGGCCGGACGATCAGCATATATACCTGCCGGCATTAAGAAGAGTCCGGAGGATCTCTGCATCTGCCCGCAATAAGTCCTTTATGGGCACAGAATTTACCTATGAAGATATGAGTACCAGAAATACAGATGATGATACCCATACTATTTTAAGAGAAGAAAACTATAATGGTTATAAGTGCTACGTTATTGAATCTGTTCCTAAAACAAAAGGAGCATACCACTACTCAAAAACAGTTAAATGGGTTGCAAAAGATAAATGGATAATCCTTAAAGTAGAGATGTACGATACGGACAATAAACTCAAAAAGGTTCTAACTATGA
>QNBI01000255.1 GCA_003641675.1 Spirochaetota bacterium
AAATAGTTGACAATAAGTACTACTGCACCGGAAATAAGAAAAGAGGATATTAATTCAGCTGTTCCCCATTTCATCCTGAAATAACCGGAAAGCCCTGCAAGCAAAGCTCCGACTGCTATAGCCGCTATAATAGCCAGGCTCCCCCCTACAATTCCAGGCATTGCCGGAAGCGCAAGGCATACAACTGTTGCAGTTAAAGCGCCGGAATATACCTGCCCTTCACCGCCTAAGTTGAAAGTAGATGCTGTAAAAGCTATTGCGATCCCAAGACCTGTAAAAATAAGAGGAATCGAAGTATTAAGCATATTTCCGAAATAGTACTTATTTAAAAAAGGACCTATAAAAAAGTAATGCATTGTTTTTCCGGGCTCTTTACTTAAAAACATTATAAGGATAACTACTAAGAGAAATGCTATCCCCAAAGTTATAAGAAGACTCCCCAAATTAACCAGTATGTTCTCAAAGTGTCTTTTTTGTTTCACTTTATTATACCCTTTTTCACTGTACTAACATCTTCAGGGACCGGAACTTTTCTATAATCATCCCTTATTCCCATCATGTATTCTCCAATCATGTATTTGGAAATGCCGCTGTCATTCTTAAACCTTCCTGTTATTCTTCCTCTGTACATAACTAGTATTCTGTCTGCAAGAGCCATTATTTCATCCAGATTGGAAGATATAAGAAGGATAGCAACACCCTTTTTTCTAAGTTTAAGAATATTCTCATATATGAATTCACTGGATGCCACATCCAGACCCCATGTGGGTTCTGAAAAAACTATAAATTCAGCTCCCACGGCAAGCTCCCTTGCAAGAATCACTTTCTGAATATTACCCCCGGAGAGAGTTCCTATAGGTACAGATGCATCACCGCTGATAGAATAATCTTTCGAAAGATGTTCTACAAAGTCGTTAATCTTTCTCTGGTTAAAAACACCATTTCTTAAAAAATTATGATGACACGTAACTATTATGTTTTCTCTAACGGAAGACTGTAAACTGGAACCGCGATTAAGTCTGTCTGCAGGGACATATCCCAGGCCCTTTTCTCTAAATTTAGACGTCAGAGGTCCTGCAATATTCTCACCCCTGTAGAGTATTTCACCTTCGGATACCTTAAATAAGCCTGAAACTACATTCTCCAGCTCGCCAAGGCCGTTCCCTCCTACACCGGCAATTCCCACGATTTCCCCGGATCTTACCTTAAGGTTAATGCCATCGAGAAGCGGCCTCTCCTGACCTTTTAGCCTTAAAGCAACATCCTTTAACTCAAAAATAACTTTACCCGGCGCTATATTCTCTTTTTCAAGTTCGAACAGCACACTTTTACCTACCATTAGCTCTGCAAGCTTTTTCTTATCCACATCTTTGGTCTCTTTAAGAGCAACAACCTCTCCCTTACGCATAACCGTTACACGGTCGGATATTTCTTTAACCTCATCCAGCTTATGGGTAATAATAATAAATGTTTTCCCCTGTCTCTTTAATTCACGGATACTTTCAAAGAGACGCTTTATCTCCTGCTCTGTCAGCACAGAGGTCGGTTCATCCAGTATTAGAAGTTCCGCTTTGCGGTAGAGAATCTTTACAATCTCAACCTGCTGCATCTGCCCGACAGTTAAATTGGAAACCTGTGCTTCAGCATTAATGTTAAACCCGTATTTTTCTATGACCTCTGTAACTCTGCGGACAGCCTCTGTTCTGTTAAAAAAAACGCCTCTCTTTCTGGGCTCTGTACCCATTACAACATTTTCCGCTACGCTGAATTCTCTTATTAATTGAAAATGCTGATGCACCATTCCGATACCAAGGCGGTTCGCGTCCATAGGGCTGTGAATATCCACCTTTTGGCCTTTAAACTTTATTACTCCTTTATCCGCACGTACAAGTCCGTAAAGTATCTTCATAAGCGTAGATTTACCTGCCCCGTTTTCACCGATAATTGCATGTATTTCATTTTTATTAACAACAAGGTTTACATCACTATTTGCCTGCACGCCATTCTCGGGGAAATACTTGCTAATCCCTTCCATTACAAGGTAGAACATACAATCCTCTATCCTTATTAGTTCATGTACAGGCGGTTTACCCACCTGCACATGTTACTAAAAATATTAGCTTAAAATTAAGTTAAAGCTTGGGAACCTGTAGAGCCAATTTGCCGCTTCTCATATCTTTTACCACTTTGCTCATTTTAGCTCTGACATCCTCAGGGACTGTCTTTATATAAACAGGATCATCATCCACAAAATCTACATATCCGTCAGCGGCACTTACAACATCGGCGTTTCCGTATTTAATCTTTCCAGTTATAGCTTCGCTAACTACTTTATAAACAGCCTTTTCCTGATACAGTACTGAACATCCCACAATTGTCCCCGGAGCCATGCTGTATACATTGCTGTCGAAGTAGAGAATATATTTACCTCTCTCCTTAGCTGCATTTATGGCTCCCTGGTTGGCACCGCCGGCTATCACCAAAATAACATCCACACCGGCATCGAACATGCTGTTTGCTAAGTCTGCCGCTTTGTTTGCATCGTACCAGTTACCGATTACACGATAGTCCAGAGTGATCTTTGGATTAACGGCATGAAGACCCTTTAGATATCCCGGTTTCATCATCTTTGTAAGCGCAGGATACTCCTGAGCAACTATCATACCAACCTTAAGATCGGGATTTGCTCCCTTCATCTTACTGGTTGTTACAAGTCCGCCCATATACCCTGCAAGGTATCCCTGCTCAACCTGATTGTAAAGCATAGTGTATATCTGTTTGTTTCCGGGAAGGTAACCATCAACATTTATGAATTTCTGGTTGGGAAATTTTTTTCCAACATCTGCACAGATAAAGGGCATTGAAGGATTCGACGAAATAATTAACTTGTACTCTCCTGTTGCCGCCAAAGAGGTAACCTTTTCCGGCCATTCCGCCTGGTTAAAACCTCCCTCTACAACCTTAAGCGAAGCATTTGGGTGCTCTGCAACTGCTTTTTTCGCACCTGCAACAAGCTGCTCATATAGAGGGCTCCCTGCTACTACACCGGGAATAAAAGCGGCAATTGCAAAAGGTTCGGCCTTTTTAGGCTGCTCCGCAGGTTTTCCCGCAGATTCATTCTGCCCCCCCGCAAATAGCGCTAGGGGCGCTGCCATACATAAAACCAACAATGCTGCAAGCATCAGTCTCGAAAATCTTTTCATATGCATACTCCTTTTTTTCCGAAAATAAATCGGAAATTATATTTCGATGACTTCAACGAAGTCATATTCACGAATAATAAACCTGTTCAAGTGCATCTGTAGGGCAGACACTTACACACAGACCACAGCCTATACACCTGTCCGGTATCATTTTTACTTTGCCTCCGGAACCGGGACCGCCTATTATCTCCACTGCATCGTACGCGCAGACATCCATGCATTTATAGCATGAAATACAGAGCTCCTGTCTAACATCAGGGACCAACGGTTCGGTTACAGCGGCCTGTTTATTGGCCTTCCGTTCCTCTATACGTTTAACGGTTAATCCACGTATGGAATTAAAAGAATCGAGGTTCTTCCTGTTAAGGTATTTTTCAAGGTCGGAAATAATTTTGGAGTACTGTTTTACGCCCTTAATATGGCCTGCGGTACATACTCCGACCAGCGTCGCTCCCGCCATAATGTACTGGACAACATCATCCGCAGTAGTTACGCCCCCTACTCCGATAATCGGAAGATCTATCGTCATAGCTATTTCCAGAACCATCCTAAGTGTAATCGGCATTATTGCGGGGCCTGTAAGCCCGCCGACACCTCTTGGACCGCCCAGTTTAGGCTGCCCTGTATTTGTATCTATTGCAAGTGCAGGACCGAAAGCATCCGAACAAGCTATCCCATCTGCACCGGCCTCTTTTACACCGATAGCCCACTCTTTAACTATATTGGAGAAACTGCCTGACAATTTAACAACAACAGGAATATTAACGGCAGCTTTTATAAGCTTTACAGCCTGTTTCATAGGCGAGAGATCTGTAAGCTTCGGCTCATGATTCTCCATCCCGGGAAACATTGCAGAAAGTATTTCTCCCATATGGGGGCAATGAGTGGGAAGCATAATCATATCCGCACCGGATTTCTCCGCTCTAACGGCAAGTTCCGCCGACTCTTCCGGAGTAAAACCGGCGAGGTTTGCTATTACAACAGATTCTCCTT
>QNBI01000256.1 GCA_003641675.1 Spirochaetota bacterium
AGTTTAAAATAAAATTTTAAACTTAATTGAAAATAATCTTGATTTTTTTTAATGATAAATATAGAATATCGACATATGAATAAAAGCATATATTGGTATGGTGCCCTTATTTTTGTTATGATTGTGTGGGCTACTGTTTATCCTATTACCAAGATGATAGTAAGCAATGTTGATCCGCTGTTTATTTCGTTTTTAAGGTACTTAATAGGACTAGTTCCGATAGCTCCGTTCTTTATTCATGAAGTTAGAAAAAATAGAGTAAAATTTAAAAGAAATGAACTAATTGAAATGTCTCTGATAGGTCTTCTCGGTGTTACTGCATTTGCTCTGTTTTTGTTCTATGGAATTGAGCTCTCTACTGCTTCTAACGGTTCTCTTCTTGCAAATACACAGCCAATATTTACAACTCTTATTGCTCCCCTGATAATAAGCGAGAGTTTTTCTTTTTCACGTATTCTCGGTGCTGTAATCGGGTTAGTGGGGATTTCCCTTGTGGTAACAGGGGGCAATTTTACACATCTTGATCTATCGGAGGGGCATTATCTCGGCAATTTCTTGCTTGTACTTTCGGCACTTTCCATGAGTGTATACAGTATTTTAATTAAAAAGCATATTGCCAACTACGGAGGATTAATACCAACATTTATAACAATGGTTTCGGGGGTTTTGTTTCTTTCCCTGCCAATTCTCATTATAGAGAACGGGTTCGGGAGTATTTTAAGCATTAGCCTGCATGACTGGCTTCTACTTGCCTATGTAGGAGTTGTAGGAACAGCGATAGTTTACCTTATGTTTAACAGTGCATTAAAACATTTAGGAGTTATCCGGTCTGTAGGTTTTAAATTGTTTATTCCGGTATTCGGAGTTTTGTTTTCTGTTTTGATGTTGGGAGAAAAACCCGGGTTTTTTATCATTCTGGGTGCTTTAATAGTAATAGGTGCTGTGTATTTTATTCAGCGTGTTCCCGGAAAGACGAAGGCTGTTAACAGTATGAATGTTTTATGAGTATTTAATATTTATTGCTTGAAGAAATTTTAAGCAGTTATAATAATGAATTAGTTAGGAGGCTACCATTGAATTACGATGAGAATTTCAAAGAGATGGAGGAAAAGGGTTTTGATTGGGGACAGGCAGTTGCAGAAGCGAACCGATGTCTTCTCTGCTATGACCCGCCCTGTTCAAAGGGCTGTCCTGCGGAAACAGATCCCGGGACATTTATACGTAAACTGCGTCTAAAAAATGTTACCGGTGCTGTAAGGACCGTTAAGGAGAATAATATTCTGGGTGGGTCGTGCGGTGTATTGTGTCCAACCCCTCTCCTCTGCGAGCTGGAGTGCAGTGCAACAGAGATTGACAGGCCTATCCAGATTGGTAAAATCCAGAGGTTTCTGGTAGAGCATGCCTTTAAAACCGGTTTTAAAGTTTTTGAAAAACCAGCAGCGGACAAAGAGAAAGTCGCTGTTGTCGGGTCCGGGCCTGCAGGTTTAAGCTGTGCGGCAGAACTTGCTAAAGACGGTTATAGGGTTACGATTTTTGAAGCAAAAGCAAAACCCGGCGGGGTCCTTGCATACGGAGTGCCAAGTTACAGATTGTCAGAAGATTTTTTTGCAGAGGAGCTTAAGGATATTACAGATTTAGGCGTGGAGATTAAATGCAACACTCCTGTCGATAAAAAAGGAGGTGTAGAAAAACTCCTTGAAGAAGGATTTAAAGCTGTATTTCTAGCCCCTGGACTATGGGAGCCTATACGTCTTAATGAGAAATCAAGAGAAATAGATGGAGTATATACGGCTACTGAGTTCCTGGCTGCATTAAGAAACGGTAAACATGAGGAATTCGGTAAAAAAATAGATGGTAAAAGCGTAGCAGTAATAGGAGGCGGGTCCGTAGCGATAGACAGCGTGGAAGCTTCGCGGAGATTAAATGCAAAGGATGTGTATCTTGTTTATAGGCGTTCATTTGCGCAGATGCCTGCAGAAGAGACGGAAAGGGTAGAGGCTCTGCAGGATGGAACCCAGTTTCTGCTTCTGAACCAGCCTGTGGATTATATTACCGAGAACGGTAAACTAAGAGGACTAAAGTTAGTCAGGACAAAACTTGGCGATAAGGATTCTTCGGGAAGGAGAAAACCGGTAGAAATTCCCGGTTCGGAATGGGTTCTCGATGCAGATGTTGTAATAGAGGCAATAGGTTCCCGTGCTGTTGAGGATTCAACAGACTGGTATCCCTCGGTAAAGACAAATGAAAAAAAATATATTGTAGCGGATAAAGAAACCGGTGCAACTTCTGTTAAAGGTATTTTTGCGGGAGGCGATATTGTACGGGGCCCGGCTCTTGTTGTAGAAGCAGTCCAGGACGGAAAAGTTGCAGCACGTGCTATTAAAAAATACTTAAGAGGAGAGGAGTAAAACAATGTCGAAAAAACCAGATTTATCCATAGATTTCTGCGGTATAAAATTTAAAAATCCCTTTATGCTCTCTTCTTCACCTGTATCCAACAGTGCAGAGATGGTTTCAAAAGCATTCGAAGCCGGGTGGGGCGGTGTATCGTACAAGACAGTTGTTTCCGACAGGCTGCCGATAATTCATCCTTCACCGAGGATGCATGGCTATAACTACGGTAACAAACGTCTTGTAGGGCTTCAAAATGTTGAACAGACTTCGGATAGAGGCTTAAAGGCAAATCTGCTCGATATAATGTACCTTAAAAAGCACTACCCTGACCACGTAGTAATGGCAAGTATTATGGGGTTTTCGAACCAGGAATGGTACGACCTTGCAAAAGCGGTTACCGATGCCGGCGCGGATATGATAGAACTTAACTTTTCCTGCCCGCATATGACTGTAGAGGGCTCCGGTGCAAAGGTCGGACAGGTCCAGGAGCTTGTGCAGAAATTTACAGAAACTGCACGCAAAGCGAGCAATCTTCCTTTAGTTGCAAAAATGACTCCTAATATTACAGATATGAATGAACCTGCAATGTATGCCAAAATGGGTGGTGCGGACGGAATTTCAGCAATTAACACTGTAAGAGGAATTTCGGAAATAGGGCTGGATGATTTTGTACCTAAGCCGAATGTATTCGGTAAAGGTGCTATAAGCGGCTATTCAGGGCCGGCTGTTAAACCCATAGGTTTAAGATTTATTGCGGAGATGGCGGAAAATAAAGAATTAGGCCTGCCGCTTTCCGGAATCGGCGGTATAGAGACATGGATAGATGCACTGGAGTATATCCTTGCAGGAGCCTCAACAGTCCAGGTGACAACTGGAATTATACACTACGGATATAGAATTGTAGAGGATATGATAGAGGGGCTGTCGGATTTTATGGCATCCAAGGGGATAGAAAGAGTTTCGCATCTTGTTGGTAAAGCACTTCCGCATCTTGTGGAAACGGATGAGTTCGAACTTAAACGGCAGGGGATAACTCAGTACAACCTTGATAAGTGTGTCGGTTGCGGGCAGTGCTACATAGTCTGCAACGATGCGGCAGGGCAGGCGCTTGAATGGGATGCGGAAAAGAGAAGGCCAAGATTAATTGAGGATAAGTGCTTAAGCTGCATGATATGCAGTTTTGTCTGCCCCGTGGAAGGTTTAATTACATATAAGCCGATGCCTTTGGACTGGAAACGTCGCGAGACAGAAACTTTCGGAAAGGAATTAGAGAGCCAGTTAAAGCTCTAAAACACAGGAGGTATCATTATGAGTTTATTAATTAAAAACGGTCTCATAGTAAGCTCCTCCGGACGGTATACCGGGGATGTATATGTCGAAGGGGAGACTATAAAGGCTGTAGGCAAAGGATTGGATTACAAGGCGGATAAAGTGATTGATGCTACGGGAAAATATATTCTTCCCGGCGTTATAGATCCGCATACCCATCTTGAAATGCCCTTTATGGGCACAACTGCCAAGGATGATTATAAAACAGGTACCGTAGCGGCGGCCTGCGGAGGAGTGACTACTGTTGTGGATTTTGACATTCAGAGGGAAGGTGAATCCATACATGATTGTGTGGAGAGGAAAAAGGGATGGGCTAAAGATAAGGTGGCTATAGATTTTTCCCTGCATCCCGGCATAGTAGATCCTACTCCGGAAGTGATAAATGAGATAAAAGATGCTGTTCATGAGTACGGCACACCAAGTTTTAAGATATTTATGGTGTACGATTTTAGAGTAGATGATGAAA
>QNBI01000257.1 GCA_003641675.1 Spirochaetota bacterium
ATTCTTATTTAAGATAACTTCCGAAGAAGGAATATAGGAAACTGCATATAAGTTTTCAACAATACCCAGAGCTAAAATAAGTAAGATTAAAAAAATATACTTTTTATTCATGAGGGTAATCTTTCATCATTACAGATTTATTATTTACCTGCTCAACAACCCCTCTGAGATTTCCCTCTTTATCATATCCGTAATAGGTCTCAATTTTTTTCCCGTCGGACGAAGTCTGGATCGTTTTAACCAGCCTTCCCGCTGCATCCTTTACCTCTTCCATGGAATAGGTAATCTCTTTTTGTTCTTTATTCGGAACAGATTCTATGGTTTTAGATAAGTAGCCTTTATTGTCATATTCATAGCTGATTATTTTTTTAACGTTCTCGTCGTTTCCGTAACTTATTGTCCTTTTTAATGTGTTATCCGCCTCATCGTATTCATATTCACTTATAACTTTATTGGAAGGCTGGTCTACAATAACGTAATTCTTTGTCTTACTGATATTATTGTTATTACACCCGAATAAAAGGACCATTGTAATAAAAACAAGAGCCAATCGGTACATAACTATCTCCTGATATGATGAGACCGGGGTCTCCGCATTGCATCCAGCAGGTTGTATTTATCAAAGGACGGCATATGAAGAAACTGGCCCATAAAAAAACCGATAATAATAGATAGTAATTGTAAACTTCTATTATAAGAAATTAAAAAAATTATATATGATTTATAATATAAATTTAATAATAAAAATAAAAATCCTGCATATAAGTATTGACAATACCAAAGCTCTAAGTTTAATGTTAGATAGATCCCGTTAAAAGGGGGAACATAAATTATGAAGAGACCAAGGAATCCTGCCACATTTAATTAGAGATACTGCATACTATATGCATATCCTTATACCGACAGCGAAAAAATCGTCTTAATATTTACATCGCATAATACATATAATTAAAGGTAATTTTTATGAACGACAGAGTAACTACATTTTCATTCGACCCTAAAACTTCATTACCCAGAAAAGGTTTTAAAGGGCTTTTTCACCTTCTAAAGGGATTTCAGGTAATCTATATCGTCTCAATTGCATTTCTTGCATTTGCAATGACTGCCAAAACATCAACATATATGCTTTTAAGGTTCTTTATAGACAATGTCCTCGGAGAAAAGAGGGATCCCTACTGGTATCCCATTGTTGCAGGGGGCTTTATACTTCTCGCTCTGTTTCAAGGGCTATGTACATTTTTAAGCGGAAAACTTGCTGCAAAAACATCGGAAGGAATTATCCAGAGGCTTAGAAATTATCTGTACAACCATTTGCAGAATCTCTCTTTTTCCTACCATGACAAGGCCAATACAGGTGAACTTATACAGAGGACAACGGGAGACGTCGATACGTTAAGGCGGTTCTATTCGGAACAGGCTATAAGTCTTGGAAGGGTGCTTCTGCTGTTTATTATAAACTTTGCGGCAATTATCAATCTAAATCTTGAGTTAGCCCTCGTTTCCGTTGCTGTAGTACCTCTAATAGTTTTGGTTTCCGTACTGTTTTTCAGGGCAATATCAAAAAGGTATCAGGCTTTTCAGCAGCAGGAGGCAAAGCTTACAACAACTCTCCAGGAGAGTTTAACCGGTATCCGAGTCGTTAAGGCCTTTGCAAGAAAATGGTTCGAAATAGAAAAATTCGACAGGGACAACTCGGAAAAGTTTAGAAGGGGGAAAAGGCTTGTTTACCTGCATTCCGCTTTCTGGCCTATGACAGATATACTATGCGGCTTCCAGATGCTTGCAGGCTATTTCACCGGCGCAGTTATGACAATAAACGGGACAATTACAATAGGAAGCTACTTAGCATACAGCGGACTTTTAATATGGATTATTTTCCCTATGAGGATGCTCGGACGGCTTATTGTAGAATCCTCAAAGGCAAAGGTTTCCTATGGAAGAATCTTAGATATTATTGAACAGGAACCTGAAAGCATATTTAAAGGCAAAAAGAAAAGCACAGAAAAGATTAACGGCGAAATTGTCTTTAAAGATGTTTCGTTTCAATACGATGAGAAGATTCCTGTACTTAAAAATATAAACCTTTCAGTGAAGCCCGGAGAGGTCGTAGCTCTTTTAGGTCATACAGGTTCCGGGAAAACCACCCTGGTGAACCTTCTGCCGAGATTTTACAATTATACCAAGGGAAGTATCCTCTTAGACGGCGAAGAGCTTAATACGTACTCCAAGGAATTCTTACGAAGGATTATCGGTATTGTAGAACAGGAACCCTTTTTATTCTCTCTTACAATTGCTGAGAATATAGCATACGGAGTTCGCGGTAAAGAAATAACTAAAAGAGAAATAGAAGAAGCGGCTAAGGCCGCAGCCATACACGATTCGATAATGTCATTTCCCAATGGGTACGATACACTCGTAGGAGAAAAGGGGGTTACTCTTTCCGGCGGGCAGAAACAGCGTATAGCTATTGCCAGGGCTCTTTTAAAAAACCCGAAGGTACTTATTCTTGACGACTCAACATCTTCTGTGGATACCGAGACGGAGCAGCAGATATGGAATGCGCTGGAAAAGCTAATGCACGGAAGAACAACCTTTATTATAGCTCACAGAATTCAGAGCCTTATTAAGGCGGATATTATCTGTGTCCTTGAAAAGGGGAGCATTATAGAAATGGGTACGCATAATGAGCTTATAAAGAAAAAGGGAGTCTATAAAAGGATATACGAACTGCAGTCGAGTATAGACGAAAAGATGGAAATGGAGCTTAGAAATGCCTGAAAATCAATTTAAAGAAGAAGAGTTTACCACACAATTTAACGGAAAAACTATTCTAAGAATAGTGGCTCAGCTTAAGCCTTACTGGAAAAAGGTGATACTATTTGTGGTAACCATTGCAGTTATTGCCTTCCTCGACTCCTACTTTACTTATCTTAGTAAGAGAATTGTGGATGAGGGGATAGTCCCGAAAAACATGGATGCTATAATTCATGTTATAAAAATTTACGGCTCCCTCATGCTGGCACAGGCTGTAGCAGTGTTCGGTATGATTGTTATAACAGGGATTTTGGGCGAACAGATACATTACAACTTAAGAAAGGTTATGTTCGAAAACCTGCAGAACCAGTCCCTTTCCTACTTTGACAAAACTCCCGTGGGCTGGATAATGTCACGATTCACCTCCGACTCGGAAAGGATTGCCGACCTTATTACCTGGGGGCTTTTAGATGTAACCTGGGCGGTTTTTAATATCGCCGTATCACTGTTGTTTATGCTGAAAATAAACTGGAAACTTGCACTGGTTGTTATAGCAATAGTGCCTGTTATAATTATTGTTGCAATCCAGTTTAAGAAAAAGATTATCCTTGAATACAGAAATGTACGCAAGATTAATTCGAAAATCACAGGGGCATACAACGAAAACATAAGCGGCGTAAGAATAGTAAAGGCACTGCGTAGAGAGGAAGCAAATCTGCGGAAATTCGGAACACTTACAGGAGAGATGTATGAAGCATCCTACAAAGCTGCATGGCTGTCCGCCCTGTTTCTCCCCGCCGTACAGCTTTTAAGCGCCTTTGCCCTCGGGGCAATTGTATGGCTTGGCGGTGTTGAGTTTAATCTAAAGCTCATGACAGTGGGGGGCATTCAGGCTTTTTTCTCGTATGTAACATTTATGCTATGGCCGATACAGGACTTAGCTCGGGTATATGCAAATATGCAGCAGTCTATCGCCTCTGCAGAAAGGGTATTCTCTTTAACAGATTCTGTTCCCGAAATTAACGACAGACCCAACGCTATTAGTGTTCCGTCAATAAAGGGAGATATAATTTTTAAAAATGTAGATTTTCACTATGAACCAAATAACCCTGTACTAAAAAAATTTAATCTTAAAGTAAGTCAGGGGGAGACAATTGCACTGGTGGGGCCAACAGGAGGAGGTAAGTCCACAATAGTTAACCTTCTCTGCAGGTTCTATGAACCAAAGGGCGGTGAAATTACAATAAACGGTAAAAATTACCTTAATTTAACCCTGCAGTCTATTCAATCAAGACTTGGAATTGTTCTTCAGACTCCGCATCTTTTTTCCGGTACAATCAGAGAAAACATAAGGTACGGTAAACTCAGCGCAACAGATACGGAAGTGGAGGAAGCCGCTAAGGTTTCCGGCGCACATGAATTTATAATGA
>QNBI01000258.1 GCA_003641675.1 Spirochaetota bacterium
AGCAGGAAACTACTAAAGGAACAACTGCACAGTCTGCAGAAAAGCCAATGGTGATGGCTATGATGACGAATCAGTCCGGGCTTGGAGACCAGGCGTTTAATGATGCAACATGGGCTGGATTTAAACTTGCAGAAAAAAAACTGGGGATTACACCGAAAGTTATGGAAGCAAGAGAACAGGCGCAGTACGTTCCGGACCTGACTGCACTTGTAAATCAGAAGTGTGATCTTGTGGTTGCTGTCGGTTTCATGTGCCAGGATGCGGTTAAGGATGTCGCAAAGATGTATCCGAAAGCCCATTTTGGAATAGTTGATGGAACAGTTGATCTTCCTAATGTTGCAAGTCTTCATTTCCGTGAAGAACAAGGGGCTTTTTTAATGGGTGCAATTGCGGCAAAAATGACAAAAACAGAGATAGTTGGTTTTGTCGGAGGTATGTCTACTCCTATAACTAATAAATTCGAGGCAGGCTACAGAGCCGGGGTAATGACTGCCAACCCAAAAGTGAAAGTTCTTGTTTCTTATGCAGGCACCTTTGCTGATCCTGCTAAAGGAGAAGTTATGGCAATGGCGGAATATAACCAGGGGGCAGATGTGATTTTTCAGGTTGCAGGCCAGACGGGAATGGGCGTTATTAATGCCGCAAAAAAAGTTAACAAATGGGCCATAGGTGTTGACAGAGATCAGAATTACTTAGCACCGAATAATGTTCTCTCTTCAATGGTAAAGAGGCTTGATATTGCCGTATTTAATTTAATTAAAACAGTAAAAGAGGGCCAGTTTAAAGGTGGAGTATACACATACGGTTTAAAAGTAGGAGGAGTAGAAATTGCACCTACCACCAGCAAGAATGTTCCTCAGGATGTCATTGATTATGTGAATAAGCTTAAAAGTGAGATAATTGCAGGAAAAATAGTTCCTCCGGCAACCTTAAAAGCTTTAAAAAGTTTTACTCCGACGAAATCGTAGTTTTGGATAGGGTACGAGGACTTTAGAGATTTATTTTGGGGGGGGCGGCTTATGCAAGCTGTCCCTCTTTGAGATTATACAAATAAAGGGTGAAAATGTCTTTAGTTGTTAGAATGGAAAATATTGTTAAAGAGTTTCCCGGCATCCTTGCCAATAATCATATAAATCTTGAAATAGAAAAGGGTGAAATTCATTGTCTCTTAGGAGAAAACGGTGCAGGAAAATCTACATTAATGAATATTCTTTACGGCCTTTACAGTTATGATGAAGGCAGAATATTTATTAAAGGCAAAGAGGTTACTCTTAGAGGTCCCATTGATGCCATAGAAAATGGGATTGGCATGGTGCATCAGGATTTTATGCTTATTCCTGTTTTCACTGTTTTAGAAAATCTAATTCTTGGATCTGAAATTGTGAAAGGTTTATCTCTCGATGTTGAAAAAGCAAAGTTGGAAATATTAGAATTATCTGAAAAATATAAACTTAATATAGATCCAGATGCCCGGGTAGAAAATATAACTGTCGGAATGCAGCAGAGAATTGAAATTCTCAAACTCCTCTATAGAGGGGCGGATATAATGATTTTTGATGAACCTACTTCGATACTAACGCCGCAGGAGGTAGATGAACTGTATAAAATAATGAATTTTTTAAGGGAACACGGCAAAACTCTTATATTTATCACCCATAAATTAAATGAAGTAATGGAAATTTCCGACAGGGTAACCGTACTCAGAGACGGCAGAGTGGTAGACACAATAAACACAGCATCAACTAATCCGAAGGATCTTGCAAAAATGATGGTGGGAAGGGATGTTCTGTTTAGCGTTGAAAAACCTTTAGTTAATATCGGAAAAAAGATATTAAAAATAGAAAATTTATATGCAAAAAACAACAGAGGCCTACCCGCTCTGCAGGGAATAAGCTTTGAATTACGCGAAGGAGAGGTCTTAGGTATTGCAGGTATCGACGGGAATGGACAGACTGAACTTGTGGAAGTTCTTACAGGGTTAAGGAAAGCCGATAGAGGAAGAATAATTCTTGACGGAAAAGATTTGGCAAATAAATCACCGGCGGAATTCTTAAAAGAAGGAATTGCTCATATACCGGAAAACAGACTTGTTAGAGGCCTTATTTCGGATTTCCCTATTTATGAAAATCTGCTCCTTGGATTCCAGGACAGTAAACCCTTCGCACACGGCATTACGATAGATTTTAAAAGAGTAAAATCCTGGGCGCTTAAATTAATAAATAAGTATGATATCCGTACACATGATATTACAGTTGATGCAGGAACGCTGTCCGGTGGGAATCAACAAAAGATCGTAATAGCGAGAGAGTTCGAGAGGAAAATGAAGCTTCTTGTTGCATCTCAACCTACCAGAGGCCTTGACGTCGGAGCAACAGAGTTTGTTCATAAGCAGATAATGAAGGTTAAAAAAGCCGGAAAGGCTGTTCTTCTAATATCACTTGAGTTAAGTGAAATCATGGGTTTAAGTGATAGGATTCTTGTAATATATGAAGGAGAAATAAGGGCCGAATTCGAAGGCAGGAATGCAAAAGAAGCTGAAATAGGTTTGGTTATGGCCGGGGGGCAATTATAAATGCTGGAACGGAAACCTCATAAAAATATGCTGGAAAATGATAGTATACTGATTTCAATAAAGGTTAGTTCTGCCTTGATACTTGCTTTCCTCTTTGGTTTTATCATTTTGTTTTTAACAGGCCATAACCCCGTAGAAGCATATGGTTCTCTGCTTCAGGGTGCATTCGGAAGCAAGTGGGGTTTCGGAGAGACTCTTATTTCTACGGTGCCGTTAATTTTTTGCAGTCTTGGGTTTATTCTTGCTTTCCGGTGCGGCTTGTTTAATATGGGTCTGGAGGGTCAGATAGCCCTCGGCGGAATAGTAGCAGCCTATTTAGGTTACTCGATCCACGGGCTGCCTCCGGTAATACATATTACAATCTGTATTATAGGTGCGGCTATTGCAGGTGGTCTGTGGGGATACGGACCGGGAATCTTGAAGGCCAGATTTGGTATTCATGAAGTTATTGGTACGATAATGATGAACTATATAGCATATGATATAAGTGCATATATGGTATCGACTAACGGGCCTATGAAGGACAGGCTTACCGAAATGCCTGCATCGCCGTTTATTCAGAATTCTGCAAAAATGGTAAGGATTTGGAAAGGTACGAGGCTCCATTGGGGAATTTTTCTGGCAGTAGCCATGTCTGTAGTTGTGTGGTTTATCCTGTTTAGAACAAGGCTGGGATATAAATTACGGGCTGTCGGGAAAAATCAGTTTGCAGCTGAAGCGGCGGGAATAAACATTCCTAAGTATATAACCCTTACCATGACTTTAAGCGGTGTGTTCGGAGGTATTGCCGGGGGCGTTCAAATACTTGGTCTTCACTACAGACTCTTTGCAGCCTTTTCACCGGGTTACGGATGGGATGCAATAGCGGTTGGCCTTTTGGGCCTGCTTCATCCTTACGGTATTCTTGCAGCTTCTTTCCTTTTCGGTGTATTAAGAAGCGGGTCAATATTAATGCAGGCCGTGGCCGGAGTGAGTAAAGATATGATATCTGTAATTACAGGCGTTATTATTTTCTTTTTGGGAATGACAGATCCTGTGGGTAATTTTATTAAGAATAAAATTTCGAGGAAAGAATATGGAAATGTTAGTAAAGATACTTAATCCCGGAATTATTGAGCAGACCTTAAGAATTACAACGCCGATACTTTTCGCGGCCTTAGGCGGTTGTTTAAATGAACGTTCCGGTGTAATAAATATAGCTCTAGAAGGCATAATGATTATGGGCGCCTTTGCGGCTGCAGTGGGATCATATTTTTACGGTGCTTGGGTCGGAATTTTGTTTGGTATTACCGCCGGCGGTATTATGGGGTTTATCCATGCATATATGAGTGTCACTATTAAGGCCAACCAGATAATAAGCGCTACGGCTATTAATATTTTTGCTCTTGGTTTCCCGAATATAATTGTTCCTGTTCTCTGGAAAGGATATCATGCAATGACGCCGGTTGTACCAGTAATAAAAGATATAAGTTTACCGGTGGTCGTAAAAATTCCGATTATCGGTCAAATGTTTGGGAAATTGAATCCTATTGTATATATTGCTTTTCTACTTGTTCCCGCAGTGCATTTCTTCCTTTTTAAAACGAAAACCGGATTAAGGAT
>QNBI01000259.1 GCA_003641675.1 Spirochaetota bacterium
CGGGCTGGATGGAGCAAAGCTTCCCGAGACGGATATTAAGCCCCTAAATATGCACGCCGTTGATTTTATTATTTCCACTTTATTGGCCGACACCGTAAACAGAGATGAAAAGATATACCTTGTCCCTACAGGCCCCCTTACAAATATTGCGGTAGCACTTATTAAGGCACCAGAAATAAAGAACAGGATAGAAAGAATCGTACTAATGGGAGGAGCTCTATATGACTCTAATGTTACCCCTGCCGCAGAGTTTAATATATTCGTCGATCCGGAGGCTGCAAAAATCGTTTTCGAAGCCGGAATCCCTATAACAATGGTAGGGCTTGATGTTACGAATAAGGCTATTTTCTCATTTCCCGACATTGACCGGATCACCGGTTTAAACGGTCGTGTTTCAAGTATTGTGGGTCCCCTGCTTCACTTCTTTGCACATGCGAATCTCGAAATCTTTAATATTAACGGGGCTCCCCTTCACGATCCCCTTACCGTAGCCTATCTTATTGACAGTTCCATACTTACAACAAAACCTCTGCACGTTGACATAGAGACAAAAGGTGAATTCACAAGAGGCCGGACAGTAGCTGATATTTACCGGGTTACAGGTAAAAAACCAAACGCAGAGGTTGCTCTGAGAGTTGACGTTGATAAGTTTAAAAAACTCATCTTCGATGCAGTTGTTAAACTGGATGCCCGATAGCAGTGTGATAAAAAGTTTAAAGAAACCCGGCAGGAGAACTGTACGTGATAATTACAGATACCCATCTCTTTAATTTTGATGATTTAACTCTAAATGAGAATGTACATATAGTTATTGATAAAAGTACAATTTCACAAATAATTAAAAAGGCAGATGCACCCCGGGCCTATGAAGAAATACTGCATACATCCGGTAAATTGCTTAAACTTAAATACAGAGAAGTCATAAACGGCAAAAATAAACTGGTTATACCCGGGCTTGCAAACTGCCATTCACATACTGCTATGACCCTTCTGCGCGGCAGCGCGGAAGATGTAAACAGCCTCGACTGGTTTAATAAATATATATGGCTATACGAGAAAAACCTGCAACCGGAGGATGTTTACTGGGGCACACTCCTCGGCGCTGCAGAAATGCTTTTAAGCGGAGTTACCTTTGTATGCGATCATTATTTTGCTATGGATAATGCATATAAGGCATATAAAGATGCAGGCATGCGTGCCGATCTGGGATGGGCTATATTCGGACAGGGAAACAGATGGGAGGAGGAATACAGAACAGCACTCGATTTTACAGAAGAGTACAGAGGGAAAGAAGAAACTATTACGGTAAGCCTCGCCCCGCATTCCCCTTACATCTGCCCCAGAGATTTCCTCGCTGAAACTGCAAAATATGCAGAGAAAGAGAATCTTAAAACCCATATACATGTGTCCGAAGAGCCCTGGCAGGTTGAAAAGAGTATTAACCAAACAGGTAAAACTCCGGTAGAGTACCTTGCAGATTTAGGAGTTATAAGAGAAAATTCCATTCTGGCGCATGCCTGCTATGCTACGGACAGTGACCTTAAAATTATAAAAGAGCGCAAAGCACTAGCTGCACATGCACCGAAAACATATATGAAATTCGGCTTCTTAAATGATTTTCTACCCCGGGCTCTTAACGAACAGATAAGGATTGCCCTTGCCTCCGACGGCCCTGCATCCAACTCTACCCTTTCAATTTTTGAAGCCGCAAGAGACGCAGCCCTTCTTTCAAAGCTTTCGACCGGTGATCCTGAAAAGGGAAAAATCAAAGATATCGTGCCGCTGCTCTCTTCCGGGTATTCACTCTTAGGCAACGGCTGCTCCGGAGCAGTGGCAGCTGGCAGTAGAGCCGATTTGGTGCTTTTAAGCAGAAAATCTGTCAGTATGAACCCGGAAATAAACATAGGCGCCGGTATTCTCTACTCCCTTTCCGACAGGGACGTTCATACCGTGATAGTTAACGGTTCTGTTGTTGTTTCCGGGGGCAGGCTCATTACAATTAATTTAGACAATGTTTTAAAAAATGTTAATAAAATTAAAAAAAGGATGCTCAGCGCCGGCGGTACCCCTATGCAGAACTTCGGCATTTAATGCTTTAGGTTAGTAATAGCTTAACACTCAGAAATAAAAAACCGGCAGGTGAAAGCTGCTTTTTAGCAGGCTGTTCATAACTGGCCGGTTTTTATTTTAGCTAATACGGACTATTTTCCGAATGCAGTATTTACTTTTATTTCACCGCCTGCAATTTTCTTTTCGATGTCCTTAATTCTGTCTCTGAACTTAGCAGGAACGAGTTTTTCATAGTTTTCGTTGTCTGCAACGGCAATACCGTCTTCCTTTAAGCCCAGCGCTTCCGCTTTGCCCCATGACAGTTTTCCCGCAAGATCCAGTTTTATGGCTCTGTACAGTGAATAGTCAACATTTTTCTTCATCGATGTAACAATAAACGATGCTTTTTCCGGATCGGTATCCTTAAAGAGCATATACTGGTCGGAATCTACTCCGATTGCATATCTCTTGCTTGCCTTTGCAGCGTCGAGCAGTCCCAGACCTGTCTCGCCTGCAACATTAAAAGCAATATCAGCACCCTGGTCGTACTGGGCAAGGATTAATTCTTTTCCCTTTGCAGGGTCGCTGAAGGAAGCTGCATAAGAAACCAAAACCTTAACATCAGGGTCTATATATTTAGCACCCTGAATATAGCCAACTTTAAAGTCATTTATGACCGGTATATCCATGCCGCCTAAAAATCCTATAACCTTGTCCTTATTTGCATATTTCATATTGGATTCTGTAACCATTGCAGCAAGTGCACCTACAAGAAATGAACCCTCATTCTGTTTGTACAGTATTGAATAAACATTACCAAGCTTTGCTTTCGAGTAATCTACAGAAGTATCGTAGGTAATGAACTTCTTATCGGGATGCTGAGGTGCAATCTTTGTTAAAGCATCCACAAGCTGCCAGGTACCCGCAATAATTATATTCCAATCCCCTTCCGCAAGCTGTTCAAGGTCAGGCTCCCACTTGGCAGGGTCGTATCCGCCCTCTATCGTTTTACCCTCTACTCCAAGTTCCTTGACAGCTCTTTGAAGCCCCCTGTTTGCAGAATCGAAGAACGATTTATCGCCTAAGGTTCCGTTTACGTAGAGCACAACTTTCAGCTTTGCTTTTGCCGGGGCAGCAGCACTTTTTTTAGCCGGTGCTTCTTTTTTCTGACATCCAGCCATAAAAAACCCGGCACCGAATACAACAGCCACAGCCAAAACCAATATTAGAGTTTTTTTCATAGCTCTCTCCTCCTTTTATGATTTTTTATATCTCAACCCATTAAAGGGCTGTTTCCGTATACAAATATCTTTAACCAAGTCTGAATATTCCTTTTATAGATTCCTTAAATTTTTCTCTGCTTAGTTCTGTAACAATCCCCATACGCGCACCGTCGTTTAGAATACTTGCACCCCTTAAAGTATTGTAGTTGAGCTCCATTCTTAAATTTCCGGTTATTGTGGAGGCCGCAACACTTTTATCCAGAAAAAACGCCATAGCGGCAGGGTCCGGAAGCATTGTCGCTCTGACGCCGTGAAATTTTTCTGTAAAAGACATTGTCACCTGCTGAATATCAAGAAAGAGCTTTCCGGCTTTGTTTCTCTTTGGGATTAGGCTTTTAAGCTCCTTTTCTGTAAAAGGCAACTTTACAATCGGGTCCCACGGAACTATGCTCATTGGAACTCCGGTTTCTATAACAAACTGCACGGCTTCGGGGTCAAAACAGAAGTTAAACTCTGCAAAACGGGTTACATTGCCGGTTTCCAGAGCTCCCCCCATCGCTACTATTCCTGCCGTAAGCTCTTTAAGCTCCGGGTATAGATTAAATGCAATTGCTATATTTGTTAAAGGCCCTAACGTTATTAGAGTTAATCCCGGGTTTGCTTTTGCAATTCTGTATATTGCAGCAGGGGCGCATTCATGTTCTGCACCCTTTCCGGCTGCAGGCAGTTCAACATCACCCAATCCGTTTTGGCCGTGTATTCTCTCGCCATGATGCGGCGAAGCCACCAGAGGAACATATGCACCCTTATATACAGGAATATTGCCCCTGTTAAAGTACGCCAAGAGGCGCAGAACATTTTCTGTTACCTGTTCTACATGAGTATTGCCGGAAACC
>QNBI01000260.1 GCA_003641675.1 Spirochaetota bacterium
ACATATTTTCCATACCTATTGTCGATACGAAAAGTCCTATAAACCCGGCAATCCACCCTTTAAGAGGGTCCTTCGGAGCTGTGAGGTTACCGCTTATGACAACTCCGAAAACGGCCAGCCAGAAGTATTCATAAGACTGAAACTGCAGGGCGAAATTCCCTATTAAGGGAGTAAACAGAGCAAGCATAAACATTCCTATGACGGAACCCAGGAAAGAGCCCGTCGTGGCTATGCCTATGGCTTTTCCGGCAAGCCCCTTCTTGGCTGCAGGATATCCGTCCAGAGCAGTCGCGGCGTTTGCAGGTGTTCCCGGTATATTTAAAAGAATGGCACTCCGGCTTCCGCCATATATTGCTCCAATATACATACAGACAAGTATTATTACAGCGTTACTTGTGGCCATTTTAAAAGTCAGGGTTGTCATAAGCGCAACACCCATGGTCGCTGTTAAACCCGGAAGCATCCCCACTATGATTCCAAGCTGGGTTGCCCATAATACATCGAATAAAACTCTGAAATTTAAAAATCCGACCATTGCTTGCCCGAACATTCTTAAGCCTTCAATCATAACTTCCTCCGGTTAAATTTTTAAAATTCTTCATTACGGGAGATTTACCAGGAAAAGATACTGGAATGTATATGTAACGATAACAGAAGTAAGAACTCCGACTATTACCGCAGAGAGGAGAGTTTTCCACTGGGTACGCAGTCGCTCATTTCTTTTGTATTCAAAAATAATTATAAAAGCGATGACATACAGTGCAGTCACTACAATAAAGGGTATTCTACCGAGGAGAACCCAGAAAGCGACACTAACAACAATTGAATAGATAATTCTTATCGTTGTCTGATCTGTAAAAAAAGTTTTAAGCGTTTTGCTGTTTAAGTTTAATTTATAGCCTTTTCGGATTATCGACCTTACTAACAGAATAATGCCTAAACTCCCAATAATAATTCCGAGAAGGCCGGGAACGAGACCGGGTGCAGAATATGGGTTTACATGACGCTCTGCAAATCTTGGCATTTTTATTGAAAAATAGAGAATTGCTCCCCCGAATACAATTAGAAAAATAGAAGTGGCAAAGTCTGCTTTCGGCATATTGCTTTCTTTCATTACACCTATCCCCTGCTCTTAATACTAAAATATCATAATTTATGCAGGGTATCTTTAGAAGACACCCTGCATTATTCTTTACTTGTTGTATTATACTTTACAGTCTATTGTGGCCTTGGCACACCTATAACTTCCGGCGACATTTTGGCCTTGCCTGCATCATAGTAAACCCACAGTACCTGCTGGAGAAATGGAAATACATTCTCCTTAGCTTTATCACCCCATGACGGGTCAAAAACTGCGCCGCGTTCCGCTGCATAATCCTTAAGTTTCTGTGAATTTGGAATAACTGTATCCCAGAGAATACCGAATGTTTCAATAACTTCCTTTGGCGCATCCTTAGGGATCCAGATACCAAAATAATTCGGTGCAGTTACCAGCTTTGGAATCCACTTATTAATCGAAGGTATAGAGCCGTAGCCCTTAAGTTCCAGCGCTTTTGGTGAAAGCACTGCAAGAGCTCTTAGTTTTTTACCTCTGAGCATATCGGCCTGCTCTACGGCTAACTGTGTTACCACTTCTGTTTCTCCTGCAACAGCTGCAATAACTGCAGGATTGCCTCCGTCGTATGTCACATGTTTATACTCAATTCCTGTGAATTTTCTTATGGCTTCTATAGCATTATGGCCTGCAGAACTCTGCCCGGCAGTAGCTACAGAGATTTGCCCCGGTTTTTCCTTAAAAGCCTTTAGAAGGTCATCGAATGTTTTATAAGGTGTTTTCGGGTTTACGGAAACTACTGCAACATTTGCGACATCAAGATATAACTCCCAGTCTTTAAGTGTTGTATCAAGGAAACCAAGGACCTTATAACCACCGAGGTCAGCTGCCGCACCAGCTGCCCATGTATAACCGTCATGCGGCGCATCGAGACAGCTCTTTGTACCTACGGAACCGGAAGCTCCGGGCTGATTCACAATAACAATTTTCTGCCCCAGATGATCCTCCAGCTCACCAGCTACAACACGTGTTACCTGGTCGGTAGATCCTCCTGCTGACCACGGAACAATTATCTGAATCGGCTTTGTGGGCTTCCATGGAAGCTGTTCCTTTTTCTCGGATGTACCGGTTGCAAAGATTAGACCGGTTAAGGCGAGAAGAACAAGTATTAAAGTAAGTTTTTTGATCATATTGATCCCCCTTTAAATTTTAAATTTCATCTTTATTGTATTGAAACCGGTTTCACTTGTCAATATAATAAAAAAAGAAATATTAATATTTATTCAAGAATTCGAAAGGGACAATATGAAAAAGATCGGCGATTTAAGGAAAGTACTGGCTTCCGGTATTGTTATACCGGCGCATCCTCTTATTCTGACAGAAAAACGAACTATAGATGAAAAACATCAAAGGGCGTTAACACGTTACTATCTCGATGCAGGGGCAGGAGGGATTGCGGTAGGGGTCCATACGACTCAGTTTGCAATACGCGAACACGGAATATTCAGCCCCCTTTTACAGCTTACATCGGAAGAGATTGATCTTTTTCAACAAAGAAAAAACGTTAAAATAGTAAAGATTGCAGGAGTTATAGGAACAACAGCCCAGGCTTTAAAAGAAGCAGAAATTGCTGCGGAACTGGGATACGATGCTGTCCTTTTAAAACTCGATAAAAGCAGCGGCAGCTCTTTAGATGAGCTTATTACTCACTGCAGAACCATAGCAGGAATTATTCCGCTTTTCGGTTTCTACCTCCAGCCGGCTCTCGGCGGGATATATCTGCCCTTTAATTTCTGGCAGAGATTTATGACGGAAATAGATAATGTTGCCGCTGTAAAAATTGCAACTTTCAACAGGTATTTCTCCATTGATGTAGTACGTGCTCTGATAGAGACAGAAAGAGAAGAGGAAATATCACTTTATACAGGAAATGATGATAATATTATTGCCGATCTTTTAACTCCCTTTGTTTTTTCAAGGAGAAATAAAATAGTTACTGTCCATATAAAAGGGGGTCTGCTCGGTCAATGGGCTGTCTGGACTAAAAGTGCAGTAGAAATATTAAACCGGATAAAGACCGTTATTAAACAGGGTAATTCTATCCCTAAAGAACTTTTAACTCTTAATGCCGAACTTACAGATGCCGATGGCGCAATATTTGATGCTGTAAATAACTTTAAAGGCACAATACCGGGGGTTCTCGAAGTTTTAAGAAGAGAGGGATTAGCAGAAGGGACATGGTGTTTAAATCCTAATGACAAACTCTCGCCCGGGCAGGCGGATGAAATAACAAGGGTAATAAAAGCCTACCCGCATCTTACAGATGATTCATTTATCCGTGATAATCTCTCAAAATGGATATAGAAGCCTGTTAACTATTGTTATTTCCGCCCTTTTCCCCTTCTTTAAACCGGGTGAAAAAACGTTTAAATAAATTGCTTATCTTCTGCTTTCCGCCCTCTGCCACTTCCGTACCGGTATAGCTTTCTATATCTGTTTCCTTTGCCGCAACAAGAAATATATCATCATCTTCCAGCCTGTAATCCGGTGCAAAATAAGAATAATCGCTTTCATTTTCCTTCCTGAAAGCCACAACATTGAGCCTATGTTTCTGGCGCAGGTTTGCCTCTATAAGGGTTTTCCCGATTAGCTCCTCGGGAACCTTAATCTCCGCTATAACAAGTTCTCTGCTTATGGGCAGATAACTAAAGAGCAATGAGGAAATCAAAAGAGGGGCAATTCTCTTAGCAGCCTCCCGGTTGGGGAATATAATCTGGGTGGCTCCCACAAGTCTTAAGATTTCGGCGTGCTCGTCTGTTTCTGCCTTTGCAATTATTTTTTTTATGCCCATTTTTTTAAGGTAGTTTGTAACAAGAATAGAAACCTCGAGCTTGTCTCCGAGATCAACAACTGCGGCATCTATTGTCTGCGGTACAAGCTTATTTATTATTTCTTCATTTATAGCATCTGCAACATAGGCGCTTGCAACTTTATCTTTATAAATTTCAATAATCTCCCGGCTCTTATCTATAATAAGTATTTCACAATTAACATCGATGAGTTCTTCCAGTATTCTCTGGCCAAACCTGCTTAGACCTATAATAGCAAACT
>QNBI01000261.1 GCA_003641675.1 Spirochaetota bacterium
CATGGACGGTCCTGCAAGATAAAAATTACCGTTTTTAAATCCAAGGTGCCTAATTAGCAATGCAAGATCTTCTGAATGCCTTTCTATGGTGAAGCTCCCCTTTTGACGGTATATATTATTATTGATCTGTGAACCTGGTTTTTCCCGTGTTTCGAAATAGTAAACGTCTGCATTTTGTGCTAATACAGGCAGGAAATTAAACCAGCTTCTTAAATGCGATATCCAGCCGGGAATAAATACTATCGGGAGTGTGAGCCTGCCGGCAGGTTTTTGCTTAAATTCTGCTGTATTTGAGGCAGATGAACCTGACATAGTTGAACCTGACATAGTTGAACCTGACATAGTTGAACCTGACATAGTTGAACCTGACATAGTTGAACCTGACATAGTTGAACCTGACATCATCCTCAAAGCCTGTTGATTGTTATGTATGGTAAAAGGTATTAAGCGGAGTTTAACTCCATCCTGAGCTGTTATAAATTCTGAATTAAGAGATTTTATTATGTCTCTGTACTCCAAAACTCAGTTGTCCCGGTATTTTGCTTTAAGCCATATATGGCCGGATTTTTTAAAGGCTCTGTTTTTTGACAGAAGCAGATATGATATGGAAACAAAAATGAGATACCCTATAAAAACGGCCAGTGTTATCCAGTAGTAAACAGGATTTCCTGTTTTAAAACCGTAAGCGGGAAAATTTATTATAAGGATAAAAGGAATGGCGAATATGAATGTTAAACCTGTTGCATACATATAATCGGAAGCAACAGGGGTTTCGAATTCGGGATCAATGACACGCAGTAATGCAAGGCCTGTAGGTAGAGTGCCGGTCATCGCTCCATAGAGCATTATGGTTCTGTGGAATTGATGATCTTCGAATATTCTGGAAGTAATCCAAAGTAATGTGAAAATCGTTACAATACCGCCGAGAATTCCAAGTGTAAGTATGGGTAACCAGTTTTTAGAAACTATGACAAGTGAAATAGCACCAATTGAAGCGGCTACCATTATGTCAACCGACGTACCTGCTATTCTTGTCATGCTTCCGTTATCTATAGTATAGGTTATTTTTAATGCACCCATAATTTTTTTTACAATCATGGCTATTATAGCGGCAAATATAAAAGAAATCCCCCACAGGTTTACTGCAAGGTCGTGTCCTGCAGAACCCGCAAAGGATAGCAGATAGGTGAGGAGCTTTAAAAGCAGAAAGGTGAGTACATATACAACGAGAACAAGCGCCACATTGTATGACATGGAATCTATAGCTTCTGTTTCTGTTGTAAGGCGGGCCCCTACCGGATGTTCTGTTTCCGGAGAATACACACCTGTCCGTATCCCCTTCTTTTTATAGATTGCTACTTGCTCTTTTTCCAGCCATCCGCGTTTAATCCCTAAATTAATAAGATATACGCCGCCGAAGCATGCCCACAGAAAACCTATTGCTGCAAAGGTGAGCCCGATGCTCCCCGCTCCCTGGAAGCCGAAACTTTCCCATCCTTTTCCTATAGCATAGGATTGCCCCGGGCCCATTGCAAAACCGAGAGGAATAAAGAAACCTATGCTTGGAAACAGATTGGGAAGAATTGTTGCTATAAATAAAAATGTTAAACCGAGTCCAAGCAGACCCTGAAATACGTACTCGGAAAGTATTGTAACAGTCATTCCGAAAATTCTTTTACCCGAACCTTTTATTGTACCCTTCCGTAAACTCATGGCTATAAATGAGAGATTTAAAAGGTGAAAAACAAGGTTTCCAAGACCATCTGTGTTTAGGCCGATTTGAGGCGCAAGAAAATTGTAAAAAGGAAGAATTAGAAATCCGGCTGTAAGTGAGTTTGGAATTAAGTATTTCTGAAAAAATCTCACCTTTGCCCTTATTAGTGTTGCAAGAAGAAGTGCACCTGCAATAATTCCAAGGTCTATAAAGATTGTCCAGGAAAAATTCATAGCTTCTGTCCTCCAATTGTACCAAGTATAGCAACAAAAAAATTGCTTGTCGATAACCTATAATGGTAAGTACTATAAATCTGGAAGCAAGTTATTCGCCCTGCTTTTGAGTCCTCTTACTGTGAGCTGCTTTAAAATATATTTATAAGTTTCTTTAAGCGGCTGTCCCTTAATACGCTGTGTGAGCGTAATAAAATCGTTCTTGTTTTCAAGACAGGCTAAATAGGGGATTTCTCTTTTAACTATTATATAGCCTTTTTCTGTGTCTATTTTTAAACTTGCTGTACGTGAGCTTCCTCTAATGCCGCTTTTAAGACTTTTCAAATAGCTGTATTCCATGTCGAGTTCTCTGAAAATCCCCTTTCCTGCAATGTTTTTAACAAAATCCATCCGTACAAGCTCCATTACGCGGTCTGTATTTGTTTTAGAAGAAATTTCAGCTGGAACAGGTACATTTACAAGAAGCTCTCCGTTCTGTGTATAGCTGGAAATCCAATCGGTGTAGAAATTCTTTTCCATAACAATCGGGGTTGAACGGGGAATGAATTTTAGCCGTTTGTATTCCTCTGCTTTTTTTTTAACAGAATAAATCTGCTGCTGTAAAAAGGTATTGCCCGGGTTTTCTGCAAGCTTTTTTTTAAGCCTGGGAAGAAAATCTTCCTCGTAATAAAGCACAGCCTGGCTAAGCGGCATTTTAATTTTTTCCGATTTATAGAGCTTCTCTTCCCCCTCTTCTATACCGTAGGGAGGGGGTTTCTGGTTAGGTCTAAGAAGCACGGGGAAAAGAACATTAACTAAATCTCTTAGGAATTTAGGGTATTTCTCGATTTTAGGAGGAGGGGAATTGTCATCACGGATACTGAATTTTTGTATGGACGATGCAAGCGCCCGGGAAATTATTTTTAATCTTTTTCCTGTTAATGTCTTTCCTTCAAAGAATGAGCCTCCTCCTTTAAGGAGAATGTTTTTAAGTTTCTCTTTTGCATCAATATACTCCGGGTCCGCTGTTATACCAGCTCTGTCTCTTCCAGAGATTTCAGACTTTAAAAGGCTTTCCAGTGTATTAAGTCCCTTATTGGCGGACTGTTTCGCGCCGTTATAGATATCTTTTTCGGTGATTGTTTCAGGCTTATTGGGATGAATTTTTAGACCGTCAAGATAGTGAAGGCATAATGAAAAACAGGCATTGGCAAGTTTCAGGCTTTGAGTAATATCTTTTAGCCCGGAATATGTCCTTTCTGTAGCTTTGACTTCATTTTCTAAGTATTTAACTACTTTTTTGAGTCTAAGTAGTTTATTTTCCCAGGTTTTCTCAAGGTCCCTTAACATAATAATCCTGTTCTTTACTAAAATATAAGGGTTAAAGTAAGATAGGTCTATACTATTTCAATAAATTAGAGAGGTGCTTATATGGCCGTTATAGATGATTTTTTAAAACTGGATATAAGAATAGGAAAAGTAATAAGAGCAAAGACTTTTCCGGAGGCTAAAAAGCCTGCATATAAACTGCAAATAGATTTTGGTAGTCTGGGGGTAAAACACTCCAGTGCTCAGATTACGAAGAATTATAAGCCGGGAGAACTTATAGGGAAGCTGGTTGTTGCTGTTGTTAATTTCCCGCCGAGAAAAATAGCGGGGTTTAAATCGGAAGTGCTTGTTCTGGGGGCAGTCCCGGATAATGGTAATGTTGTTCTTTTAAAGCCGGACTTTGATGTTATACCTGGGGCGAAAGTGTTTTAAAAAATTAAAAATTAAAGCGGTAAAAAACCAAGGTAGGGGTTCACTGCCACAAACAGGATTATGAGAATAAGGGCCGGCAGAAAGTTTGCAGTTTTAAGCTTTGTTAACCCTAAAAGATTTATTCCTACCATTATAACAAGAACTCCTCCGACTCCTGTTAATTCGGAGAGGACAAGGTTGTTTACGAGCGGTTTTAGCCAGATTGATGCGAGGGTTAAACCTCCCTCGTAAATGAGAATGGTTAATGCGGAAAAAATCACTCCAAGACCCATAGCGGAGGTAAGAATAATTGCCATAAATCCGTCCATAATGGATTTTGTAAGGAGCAATGTATAATCCCCTTCTGCTCCGGCTTTAAAAGCTCCGACAAGACTCATAGCTCCGACACAGAAAATGACAGAGGCATCTAGGAATCCATAGGCAAAATCGCTGCCGGATTCTTTTTTTGCAAATTTTGATCTTAAGAAATTGCCGAA
>QNBI01000262.1 GCA_003641675.1 Spirochaetota bacterium
GTTTCTGGTGCTAATTACAAAGTTTTGGAGTTTTCAGGCGATGGCATCGCGAGCCTATCAATCGATGACAGGTTTACTATAAGCAATATGGCTATAGAAGCCGGGGCTAAGGCGGGTATATTCCCTTACGATAAGAAGACAGAAGAGTACTTGAGAGGGAGAGTTAGCAAGGATTACACCCCATATGAGAGCGACGAAGATGCCAAATATTGCTGTGAAATAAACGTTAACCTCTCTGAGTTGAGGCCTGTAGTAGCACTTCCTCACTCACCAGGGAACACCAAATTCATTGATGAAATAAAAGAAGAAATTAGGGTAGATCAAGTAGTCATAGGATCGTGTACCAACGGCAGATATGAAGATCTGAAGATTGCCGCAGAAATTCTTCAGGGAAGAAGAGTCCATCCTGGTGTTAGGCTTCTCGTTTTTCCAGGTTCTGTGAGGGTTTACAGGAGAGCTCTTGAGAGCGGTATAATAAAAACGCTATTAGATGCGGGTGCCACTATAGCCCCACCATCTTGTGGTCCTTGTTTTGGAGGACATTTAGGAGTACTAGCTCCCGGAGAAGTGGCTGTAAGTACTACAAACAGAAACTTTATAGGAAGGATGGGCTCAAAGGATGCTAAAGTAATCCTAGCGTCTCCAGCAGTTGCAGCAGCTAGCGCAGTCTTAGGATATCTGGCGTCACCGTATGATATCTGAAGATCTGTGGAGGTGGATCTAAATGATTATTAGAGGGAAAGTGTTAAAGTTAGGAGACAACATTGATACGGATCTAATAATTCCGGGAAGATATCTTCAAATTACTGACTTTAATGAGCTCAAGAAACACATATTTGAGGATTTGGGCAAAGAGGTTGCAAAAAAGGTAAAAGAAGGAACAATAATAGTTGCTGGAGAGAATTTCGGTTGTGGATCGTCAAGGGAACAGGCGCCAAGAGTCTTGAAAGCAGCTGGCGTCTCTGCCGTGATAGCAAAGTCATTTGCTAGAATATTTTTTAGAAATGCAATAAATATAGGCCTACCAATATTTATCTCTAAAGATTTTTCAGAAAAGGTGCAGGATGGATCTGAAATTGAAATAGACACAAAAAGTGGGGTTATTCGCGACCTAACGACAAATAATGTTTTCTATTTTGAGCCTTATCCAGAATTTTTAGAGAATTTGATAAATAGTGGCGGTTTGGTCAATTTTGTCAGGTCTTATTTAAGTAAAAAAGATAGGAGGTGAGATTTTTGGAGCCCCAAATGGTCTCTTTGGGTTGGAAAATCCTAGTGGTTGTGGTGTTAGGGCTAGGCCTGATGGTATACCTAGGATGGTATTCCTATAAGAAAAGGATAGGCGTTACTATAAAAGACTTCTTCGTAGCCAGTAAGACTTTGGGTTTTATAATTCTAGGACTTGCGCTGTTTGCCGACGCATATAGTGGAAACTCCTTCCTTGGTTACGCTGCAAAGTCGTATAGAGCGGGTGCATGGTTTTTAGTGTATCCGCAGTTTATGATAGCGGCGTTGATAGGAGCCTTGCTAGTGGCCCCAGCCCTCATTAACTTAGGTAAAAAGTGGGGATATATATCGCCAATTGACTTCTTAGAGCACAGGTTTAACTCTAAACTAGTAGCCCTTCTAGCGCTTATCTTCATGATGTGGGGTACATTCGTGCAGTTTACTGAGCAGTTCTTTGCAATGGGCTATCTGGGAGAAGTTGCATCCGGCGGCGTTGTACCATATCAAGCGGTTATTATTCTCTTCGCATTAGTGATATTTATCTATGTTGTCGTAGGAGGGTTTAGAGGAACAGCACTCACAGCAGCCGTCCAAGGCCTTTTGATGATATTATCCTTGTGTTTCATGCTTATCCTCATAGGACTTCTCGGTGGCCTTACTCAAAGCCTAGAGGTAACCTGGCAGGTTGCTCCACAGAAACTAATGATTCCCTCCTCTAAAGTAATGATCACATGGTATAGTACAATTATACTCGTATTGCTTGGTCTACCAACGTACATACACATTTTACAATACTATTTGGGAGTAAAAGATGCGGAGAACTTAAGAAGAGCATTTAGAATCAAAGCCCCAATATTCTTCTTTGCGGCTTTTACTCTATGGCTTGTAGGTATGTTTGGTACGGGATATTTCCCTGATCTCGGGAAAGTCCAATCAGATAAACTAGTACCATATCTGATGGGAGCTCTTGCCATAACACACCCATATGGAGATACCATAGCTTCGATAATAGGCTTAGGTGTGGTCATGGCAACACTTTCAACAGCCGCTGCAACTGTAATGGTACTTTCCATGGCATTAGCAAAAGACCTCTATAGAAGATTTATCAACCCTAAAGCTCCGGATGCCAAAGTGATCAATGCAAGTAGAGTTATTGTGGGTCTTTTGTTAGCTCTGGCGCTTGTAATTGCATTTAAGCCTACTCTTACAATCTGGCGCTGGACGGAGATAAAGTTCGAGTTGCTACTTCAAGCAACCCCAGCACTTATCTTTGGCCTTTATCTTCCGAGAGTTAAGAAGAAACCAGTAATCGCCGGAATGATCGTTGGTGGTGTACTCGCGGTAGTCCTTACTCTGGCAGGATATTCTAAGGTGTATGGAATCCATGCTGGCATCATAGGCTTCCTAGTCAACTGTGCAATTGTGCTTGTTGGAAGCTATGCTATGGGTGAAGACGATGAAGTAAAGAGGGCAAGGGAAATCCTAACATACGTTTCAATAGAAGTTACTGAAACTGGAGAACAGAAATACAGACTTCCTGTGTATTCAAAGACATTCTGGGCCGGCCTTGTACTCATATTTGCGATTATGGTGCCATGGTATGCTCCAGAAAGCTGGAACGTTCCTTCCGCCTTCAACATTCCATTATGGACTTGGGTAGTAATTGTTGCTACTGTCATAGAGATGTTGTTCGTAATTTTTGCTACCTACGTATGGCACAAGGAGTGATCTTCTTTTCCATTTTAACTTTTTTTGGAAAACTTCTTTTTTAGGTGAGGACTTGTGCCTAGGTACAAAATTGTACTTATACCTGGAGACGGAATAGGCCCAGAAGTAATATCGGAGGGAGTTAAGGTTCTAGAGGCAACTGGCGAAGTTTTTGGAATAGAGCTCGAATGGGAGACATATCCATATGGAGCGGAATATTATCTAAAGACAGGAGTCCTACTTCCTGACGAAGACCTTAAAGAATGGGAAAAATGGGCAGACGCAATATATCTGGGAGCAATAGGACATCCTGAAGTTAACGATACTATATCCCTCCACGGAATCCTTCTCAAAATAAGGTTCTATTTTGATCAATATGTAAATCTTAGACCGGTAAAGCTTCTTAATGGAGTACCTAGCCCGCTCGCAAATAAAGGCTCAAACGAAATAGACTTTCTCGTGATCCGAGAAAATACAGAAGAGTTCTATGTCGGGCTAGGAGGACATGCCAAAAAAGGAAAAAACTCTATTAAATTAGATCTTTGGAGAAGGATTTATGAACTAAAGTTTGATCTTGATATCGAAAGTGATGCGGATGAAATAGCTTTTCAGTTAGGTTTAGTCTCAAAAGAAGGATGTGAACGTGTTTTTAAGTACACGTTTGATCTCGCGAAAGAGTTAGGGAAGAAAAAGGTGACTAGCGTAGACAAAATGAACGCTATGGGCTACATATATGGTTACTGGCGCTCAAAATTCTTAGAAATAGGTGAAAAATATCCGGAGATACAAAAGGAGTACATACTTGCCGATGCCGCCGCAATGTGGTTTGTAAGGAAACCAGAGAATTTCGAAGTTATGGTCACTCCAAACTTTATAGGCGATGTTCTTACAGATCTTGGTGCAGCGATCTCCGGCGGAATGGGATTTGCACCAGGTGCAAACATAAACCCGAGTGGTATAAGCATGTTTGAACCTATTCACGGATCTGCACCTAAATATAAGGGCAAGAATGTTGCAAATCCAATCGCAGCAATATGGAGTGGCGCCCTTATGTTAAGAGAGCTCGGTCACCAGGAAGCCCATGATGCGATAATAAAAGCAATAGAAGACGTTCTTGTTAAGGATAAAGTTAGGCCTATTGACATAGGCGGGAGTAGCAAGACATACGAAATAGGCGATGCGATAGCGCGCAGAATAAAAGAAAATTTCTAAGATACCCATCCTTTA
>QNBI01000263.1 GCA_003641675.1 Spirochaetota bacterium
AGGCTATTGAATTAATTCTTAAAGACAGCAGAGAGGATATACTTCGTGGCTTGCCCAAAGACGCCATCCAGGAAAAGGTGCTAATCGGGTGAAACGGCTGTGATTTGGAACGCAAACTGATTCCCAAGCAGTTGTACTTTCAGTAGGCGGAGAAATTGATGCAAAGGATCCAAATGCTGTTATTGAAATAGTATTACCTGTAATAAATGTTAGTTTTCCCAAAGAAGGTAGTTATATTTTACAATATAATATAGATGGAAGACAGGTCGGTTCTAGGAATATACAAGTTGAATTAATTACAGATAGGAGGTAGATAAAGTGGCTTTTTCAAATTCTGATGAAATAACTTTAAATAAGGGATTAGAAAAATGGATTAACACTCGGCCAGAAATAACATCACCTGGAGAGGTTGAGAATTTTGAAGATATAAAAATCGATTATGAAAGAATTGAAACTCTTTCCGGAGAAGAAAATTATTCTGTTAGAATTCCAAATAAAATTACTATAGAAACTTTTAAAAATACTGATAAAGGCATTGATGTAACTATATGTAAAGACGAAAAAGATTTTTTAAATCAACTTGATCTGTAGTGTATTAACCCGCTTATACTGCACAGTTTAAAAAAAGATCTATAGAATTGAGGGAAATACAGTTATCTTTGAAAGAATTTAGCTACAGGAGTTTGAATATTTTACTTAAAAAAAGTGCAGATTATGTATTAGAATATAAATTAAGGATAAGCAGGGAAAAGTTATGTCAGAAACCATCTTTAAGGCAATAGATAATCATTTTAAAAAATACAGGATCATTTTCTGGTACGATGAAAATGGGAACAATAAAGATATCTTTGATGAATACTCTAACCCGGCAGTGGAAAAAATCAAAATAGAAAACAATGAGTTTTATATAAAATACAGGGTTTTAAAAGAAAAGCCGGAACAAAAATACCTTATCTATAGCGAACTGCCGAAACCTGGCAATGATGAAAATTGGCTGTTAGATTTGAATCTGGCTCACTTTGTATTCGCTACAGACGAGGTAAGCAGATATCAGAATGAGCTTGCATTGCCGGAGTCCTTTAAACCTCTAATAAAGAACCATATTGCATTTTTTAGAAATAAGAAGGAAAGGTTAAATCCGTTAAAAAAGCTGTTAAGGAAAAATGAAACACCAAGAAGTTTTAAATATGCTCTTGTTTCTGTAATCTGCAGTAATTCACAGGTTGAGCGTGAAAAAAGGAAAGAGCTGGAAGAAATCATTCTAAAGATATTTATATCAAATCTTAAAAATGCTGATAACGGATATTGGAAAGAAATAGAAAAATACAATCTTGCAGATTTTATTTGGGATGAAATAAAAAGCAAATACGGGTATTCGGATACCAGCCATTCTGTTTCTGCGTTTCTAATGTATCTTTTTAGAGAGGCCTTTCGCTTCACAATGGATGACAGTGACGCTGCATCAGCACAAAATGCCTTTACCTGTATTCAGGAATGGCAGAATAAGGTTTCTATGCTGGAAGATTATAAGTTGCTGGCAGCATATGTTGAAAAAGAATTAAATATAGATCATGAAATAGAACAATATTCTCTTACAGAATTAATAAAGAGTAAATTGTTTTTGACAATCGACAGAAAGATAATTTCAAAACTTTTAGAGGGTGCAGCAAATGAAACTATTAAAATATCAGAGGCACTAAATATTATTGAACTTCGCAGAGAATCTTTCTGGTATAGAAATGATAATGAGTGCAGTATAAGGTTTTATTATTTATGTCTAAAAAATTATTTCTATTTTATTAATACTTTTCGTGATATTAATATTGATTTTAAGAATTCACTCGAAGGATGGAGAAATTATACTTCGAAATACTATATTCTTGATACTTACTACAGGAAGTTTTTCTATTTTTATCAGAAATTATCTTCTGCATCGGACCTTACGCAATTAGCCGAAAAGCTTGAAAAGATCTATACAAACAGTTACTTGTATGATCTAAGTAAAAACTGGCAGAATAAATTAAAATTACCGAATTTCCTTAAATCTTCCGGATTCCCTCTTCAAAGAGTATTTTTTAAGAGAGATGCTGCAGAATATCTACGCCAGAATAAGATTCTTTTCGTAGTAATATCCGACGCTTTGAGATATGAAATAGGTAAAGAACTTGCCGGTGCTCTGGAGATGCAAAAAGGCATTAAGGTGGATATGGCAAGTATGATAGCTTCCGTTCCTACTTATACACAGCATGGTATGGCTTCCCTTCTGCCAGGAAGTGAATTGAAAATTGATACTCGCAACGGAAATGTTATTGTAGATAACAAATCATCAGCAGGTATTGACGGTAGAAATTCTATACTGAAAGAGAAAGTTGGAAAGCTTTATAAGGGGAAAAAGGCTAAAGCCCTGAAGGCCGAAGATTTTATGGAACTTCCTTTAGCTGAGCAGGAGAAAGCAATCCGGGGTTATGATCTTATTTATCTTTTTTCAAATAAGATAGATTCAACAGGGGACAACGCGAAGACAGAGAGTAATTTGCCTGTAGCTGTGGAGAGAGAAATCGATTTTATAATTTCATTGTGCAAGAAAATTATTAATCTCAACAGGACTCATATAATAATTACTGCAGACCACGGTTTTTTGTACCAGTACAAACCTGTTGATGAGACAGATTTTGTAGATTTAGAAAAATCCGGTGAAGAATACATTAGAGACCGTCGTTATATCATAGGTTTTAATCTGCGTGAAAATAATAGAGTTGATATATATAAAGGTGAAGAACTTGGATTACAGAAAGATATAGAGGTACTAATACCAAAAGGTCTGGCAAGGATAAGAAAACAGGGAAGCGGAACAAGATATACACATGGAGGAACGTCTATTCATGAATTGTGTATACCTTTAATAAAGATAAGGAAGATACGTGAAGATGATATTCGCTATGTATCTATAGATATCCCTGTTAGTGTAAATGTTATTACAACAGGCCAAATAGCTGTAAAATTTATCCAGGATGAACCTGTAAAGGGTAAGGTTCTACAGCGTACAGTTATTGCCCGCTTTGAATCAGAAGATGGTACAGTAATATCAAATCAATATGAACTTGTATTCGACTCAAAGGACCCAAACAGTGAAAACAGGAGCAGGGTTGTAGGATTTACACTAACGCCAAAAGCCGACGATTATAATAACAGGATCATTAAACTAAAAATCATGGATAAAAAGGCGGGGAATATCCTCGTGCAGTATAAGGAATTTCCATACAGGCTGAGTAAATCAATTGCAACGGATTTTTAAAAAGAATGTGTATAGACTGTAAGAAAGAGGAGAATCATGGCTTTAGCAGAAAAAATACAACAGTACTTTTCGGGGCTTGTTGTTAGAAAGGATCTATCCAAGCTTGTTAAAGGTAATGCTCTTGTTCCGACTTATGTTTTGGAATACTTACTGGGGCAGTACTGTGCAACGGACAATGAAGAATCAATTAGAACAGGTATTGAAACCGTAAAAAATATTCTGCGAGAACACTATGTTAACCGCAACGAAGCTGAATTAATAAAATCCAAAATTAAAGAAGAAGGGCGTCATAAAATAATAGACAGAATTACAGTTTCTTTAAATGACAGAACAGGTACTTACGAAGCAAGCTTTTCCAGCCTTGGGATAAAAAAGGTAATAGTGGATTCGGAGTATGTAAAAGAACACCCCAAATTATTGGTGGGAGGTGTATGGTGTATTCTTGATATGGAATATCATCACGAGGATAATCCTGCTCATAATCCGTGGTATATAGATACATTAAAACCCATTCAGATTTCCAATGTCGATTTTGAGTCTTACATGAATGCAAGAAAAAAATTTTCTACCGGGGAATGGATAAACCTTATAATCCAGAGTCTCGGATTTAACCCGGAAGAATTGGGTGAGAGGAATAAGCTGTTTCAGCTCGTTAGATTAATTCCCTTCTGTGAAAACAACTACAATCTAATCGAGCTTGGCCCGAAGGGAACAGGCAAATCTCATATTTTCTCGGAATTTTCTCCGCATGGGATACTTGTTTCCGGAGGTGAAGTGACTCTTGCCAAACTCTTTGTTAATAACAGTACGGGAAAGCTCGGTCTTGTAGGCTATTGGGATGTTGTGGCTTTTGA
>QNBI01000264.1 GCA_003641675.1 Spirochaetota bacterium
ATCCTTATAATCCCTATAGTTATAATTTTATCAGGTTTTCTGCTGCAAGGTGTATCTTTTACAATTTTCTCCTTTATTTCACTTTTACTATTCACAGCAGATGGAATACTGTCATGGCATAACTTCCAAAAACTGCCCAGACCCGGAACATTTTACGGCCGTCTTGTATTAACACTCATATTCTTCACATTTATTCTAACCATAATGAAATTTTTTATAAACTATCTTGTTGCTGTTATTGAAAACTCCAAAATAAACGAGGAAAAGTTTAGAACTTTTACAGAAAAACTGGAATTCGGTATTTTTACATATACGGAAGACGGCTACTTTAACTACGCCAATGACTACGCCAGTAAAATGATGGGATACTCAAGGGAAGAGCTTACCAGGAAAAAATATATTGAATTTATCCACCCGGACTACATAAAACTCGTTAAGGAAAGGGCAAAGGCGAGACTCTCCGGTGAAAACGCAATAGACAACTATGAATTAAAGACTATATTTAAAGACGGCAGTGTTCACTGGGTAACAATCTCTGCAAACAGGATAAACATACAGGGCAAACCTCTTGGCCTTGCAGGTGTTTTTGAGATAACAAGAAGAAAAGAGCTTGAACAGCAGCTTATGGAAGAAAAGGAGCAGCTTCTCGTCACACTCAGGAGTATAGGCGACGGAGTAATTGTTACGGATGTAAACGGAAGCATAGTACTTCTTAACAGGGTTGCAGAGAAACTTACAGGGTGGAAAACAGAAGCAGCTTCCGGCAAAGCCTTAAAGGATGTTTTTAAAGTATACAACAAACTCACAGGAGAAGAGCTTCAAAACCCTGTTAGTAAAGTCAGGGAAAGCGAGTCTGTATTTAATTTAACGGATAACTCCGTTCTTATTTCACGGGACGAAAGCGAGATATTAATAGCAGATAGCTGTGCCCCTATCAGGGACAGAGAGAGCCGAATAATAGGAACCGTTATAGCATTCAGGGATATTACAGAGAAGAAAAAAATAGAAGAACAGCTTGAGAAAGCAAGAAAACTGGAATCCCTAGGAATACTTGCAGGAGGAATCGCACACGATTTTAACAACCTTTTAACGGGTATTCTGGGCAATATAAGCCTCATGCAGATGTATCTCGAGGGAAATAGCGATCCAAGGTTACTGGAAAGCATTAAGGAGGCGAAAAAAGCGGCAAAAAGAGCCGGGAATCTTACCCAGCAGCTCTTAACCTTCTCCAAAGGCGGTTCACCGATATTGGAAGTCGCCTCTTTAAACAGTATTATAAGGGAAAATACAAGTTTTATACTAAGCGGGTCCAATGTGGGTTACACAATTAATTCGGAGGATAACCTCTGGAAGGTAAATATAGATACCGGCCAGATCTCACAGGTAATACAGAACCTCGTTTTAAATGCAGACCAGGCCATGCCTCAGGGCGGCAGAATAGAAATAAACGTAAGAAATATTTCTTTGGAGGAAACCCAAATAATACACGGTATTCATATACCTAAAGGTGATTACGTATCCGTTGAAATAACGGATCAAGGAGTAGGAATACCAAAAGAAATACAGGATAAAATTTACGACCCTTACTTTACTACAAAGGCAACAGGCAACGGACTGGGCCTTTCTACGGTATATTCCATAATGAAAAAGCATAAATGCTATATCGGCTTTGAATCCTACCCAGGTAAGGGTACAACATTTTATCTGTACTTCCCGATAGCGAAGAATCCCGGGCAGATTAAGAGGGGCCGTAAGGAAATAAAGACCGCTGCGGCATATAATGAACCCAACGCTCTTTCCGGTACTGTCCTTATTATGGATGACGAGGAATCTGTCCGCAAAGTGGCAGAGAGAATGCTTAAAAAACTTAACTTTACGGCAGATACAGCCGCAGACGGCAGGGAAGCACTAGAGAAATATAGAGAAAGCATGGAAACGGGGAAGAAATACAATATTGTACTTCTGGATTTAACTGTACCGGGAGGTATGGGAGGTAAGGAAACCGCTGCTAAAATCCTTGGAATTGACCCCGACGCCTGTATTATAGCAACAAGCGGTTATTCCAACGATCCCATTATGGCAAACTATGAAGATTACGGATTTAAGACCGTACTTAAAAAACCTTACGACTTTGAAGAAATTAAAAGTATAATTTCAGGTTTAGTAAGATAATAAATTTAAAGAGGCAGAAAATTGAAATACGATACACCGCAGATACTAAAGGAAACCGTACTAAAGGCAAGAAAAGCACAGATTAAATGGCAGGGACTCAGCATAAAAACAAGGGGTCACTATATCGGAAAACTTAAGACAATAATAGCCGAACGCTCGGATGAACTTATCCACATTATAACAGAGACAACCGGTAAATCCAAAATAGACGCCCTCTCAACGGAAATACTCTCCACTGTTATTGCAAGCCGGTACTATGTAAAACTTGCCCAAAGGATTTTAAAACGGGAAAAAATCCGCAGAAGTAGTATTCTGTTTTTTAATAAAAAGTCGTACGTTTACCATGAACCCTACGGTGTTATAGGAATTATAAGCCCGTGGAACTATCCCTTTGCCATCCCCTTTCATGAAATTGTACCTGCATTACTTGCAGGAAATGCCGTTATTTTAAAACCTGCCAGCAGAACCAGTAAAGTAGGCACTTTTATGCAGAGTATTTTCGATGAAACCGGCATCCCGGAAAATCTATTCAGAGTAGTTTATCTTCCGGGAGAAAAGGCAGGGAACGCGTTTGTTAATTCGGGTATAGATAAACTATTTTTTACAGGGTCAACGGACACAGGCCGCAAATTGGCCTCTCTTGCGGCACAAAACCTTCTCCCGCTATCATGCGAACTCGGTGGAAATGATGCCATGATAGTGCTCCCGGATGCCAATATCGAAAGGGCTGTCCATGGTGCGTTATGGGCGGGATTGTCCAACAGTGGACAGTCATGCGGAGGCGTGGAAAGAATATACGTAGCTAATTCTGTATACGGTAAATTCAAAGAAAAACTCATAGAAAATGCAAAAAAATTAAGGATGGGTTTTCCCGATGATCCTTCCATAGAAATAGGCTCTCTTACTACGGAGCAGCAGAAAGAGAAGGTATCCGCCCAGGTTGAAGATGCTGTTTTCAGGGGAGCAAATATACTCTACAAATCTTCCGTTTATACAGGCAAAAACAGCCTCTTTTATCCTGTTACAATACTGGAAAACGTCCCTCCGAATGCACCTGCAGTGACAGAGGAGACCTTCGGCCCTGTGCTGGTACTTGAAAAGGTGAAAAATGAAGAAGAGGCTATATATAGGGCAAATGACTCATCTTTGGGGCTAACAGCTTCCGTATGGACTTCCGATAGGAAAAAAGCATTTTCTTTGTCCCGTTTTCTCGAAACAGGGGTAGTAACTGTTAACGACCATCTAATGAGCCACGGTATGCCGGAAACTCCTTGGGGCGGAAGCAAAGGTTCCGGACACAGCAGAACTCACGGAAAATGGGGTTTTTATGAGGTTACCAGAATTAAAGTTGTGGTAGATGAAAAACTCTCCTGGGCTAAACGTGATTTATGGTGGTACCCCTACAGCGACAATCTCTTTAAAGCGTTAAAGGCCGTTCTGTTTCTCTTTGGAGGGTTTAAAAAACCAAAGCCGTACAGTACTGGTGAAAGCCGGCCAGTTAAATCCTACGTGAACTCTGGTTTTTTCGCCGCTTTATGGCAACTCATTAAACTGTTTAAGAGGATATTCTAAGAGAGATTACCTTTTTTTTTCTACATATTTGACAATATTAATATTTCTGATATTATCCTGTTTCAGGACCGGGTAGATGCCGAGAACACTGACAACTTGTATATACTGCGGATGCGGGTGCGGCCTGTACCTTGAATCCGAGGGGAAAAGAATAATTTCTACCGTACCGAGCAGGAATCACCCTGTCTCTAAGGGGAGCCTCTGCGTAAAGGGGTGGAACTCCTTTGAATTCATAAACAGCAGGGAAAGGCTAAAAAAACCGCTTATTAGAAAAAACGGGACACTGGTCCCCTCCTCATGGGATGAGGCTGTAAATCTTATAGCGGATAAATTTCTTAACTATAAAGAGAAGTACGGGAATGACAGCCTCGCCTTTCTGACATCCGCCAAAGTTACAAACGAAGA
>QNBI01000265.1 GCA_003641675.1 Spirochaetota bacterium
AATCCTGACGACCCCGTAAAATATGATTTTGCCCTGACAAGGCCGGGCATCATGGATGATAAGGAATTAAAGCAACTACTTGAGCTGTCAGCTTAAGGGGTTGTATAATAAATATATCTATAGGAAGGAGTTCTATATTATGGAACTTAAAGGATCAAAAACGGAAAAAAACCTTCTCACAGCCTTTGCCGGTGAATCTCAGGCACGAAACCGCTATACATACTTTGCAAGCAAAGCAAAAAAGGAAGGCTACATGCAGATCTCCGATATCTTTACGGAAACTGCAAATCAGGAAAAAGAGCATGCTGAAAGGCTCTTTAAATTCTTAGAAGGCGGAGATGTTGAAGTACAGGCTGCATTTCCGGCAGGTGTAATAGGTTCGACTGCAGATAATCTTAAAGCAGGAGCGGGCGGAGAACATTATGAATGGACAGAAATGTACCCCGGATTTGCAAAAACCGCACGGGAGGAAGGCTTTTCCGCTATAGCTACTGTTTTTGAATCTATTGCCATAGCAGAAAAACAGCATGAGAAGAGATACTTAGATTTAGTAAAAAATGTGGAGAACGGCACAGTGTTTAAAAAAGACAAAAAGGTAATCTGGCGCTGTCGAAACTGCGGATTCATATATGAAGGCACAGAGGCTCCGAAGGTCTGCCCAGCATGTGCTCACCCGCAAGCCTATTTTGAACTGCTCGGCGAAAACTGGTAGATAAAAACCCAGGGTAAATTTCCACCGGACAACCGGATACAAAAACATAGATTCACGTAACAACCATGTCTCCGATTCATGGATATCTTTATCCAATGGAGAACGCGGTATTTTAATCTTCCAGGGCGGAACCATGGAAAAAGGAATGGCATTCCTTCTTTTAAGAGTAAGAAAAAAGGGCAGGCGCTACTTTGTATGCCTTAATCCTTTTGGAAGCTATTACGGGCGGCAGCCGCATTATCCTACTGCCCGTACGGGTCTTGGCAGGTTTGCAGCATTGATTGTAGCAAGCCATCTTGATCCCTATGCTCCCAGCTTTAATGGGGAAACTATTCTATTCTCTTTCTATTTTGTTCCATTTTCAGGCAGTGAGCCTTCTAAAGAAATAACTTCTACAGCAGAGAATTTCTCACAGCCGCCGTTATGGGGGAGCAGGGAATTACCTGCGTTAAATCACCCCTACTTCGATTAATTACATGCAGACAAAAAAGATGCAGATAAAGGGGATGAACAAAAAATATCCGGATCAAAGAGCACGAATAAAAATATGTGGACAAAAACCGCGAAATGGCTGAAAATATAAAACACAATGAAAAGAATTATGCTTTTAAGCTCCGGTATAGTGCATCCTTCTATTCGAGATCGCCGCTGTTGTTATTTGTTGTTAAAAGGTATTACGGATATTTTAATTGACCGCCGCATCTCAGTTAAAGCGGTAAGAAATCTTAATAAAAATTATAATGCCCTTTTTTTGTACATCCATAAATAGAGGATTCCTCCGTTAAGTATTAAAGCCCTTGAGGACTATGTTTATAACGGCGGCTCTTTTTTGCCCTGCACTCCGCATCCGCATCATTTAAACAGGTTCCGCGATATTTTGAGATACTCGACGGACGGTTTGTGAAACACGGGCCTGTTATGAAATATAAGGTAAGAAGCCCTGCAAAAGCAGGTCCCGCAAAAGTAAGCTATTCACCAGCAAATCCGACAACCGGCAGTCTTAATTTCTCTGACTTGACACCTTTCACCGTTTTCGACGAACTCTACATCCACGAGTACGGTAATGTAAATGTACGATTAACGACGAAACTAATGAACCTATTCTGTGGACTAAACTCTTTGGAAAGGGGAAGATCTGCTATCTCTCGCTTGGCCATACGGCACAAAGTCTAAAAGAGGAACCTGTTAAAGAGGTGATACGGCGCTCTGCAAAATGGCTTCTGGAAGGCAAAAGAGTTTGAAAGACAGAATAAGTCTGATGTTTGCAGGCTGCGGGCATCATGCAGGCTACATGGCATGGGCAGCAAAACTTTCACGGATATACAATCTCACCTCATGTATGGATTCCAATGCCGAAAGAGCAGAACTTTTTAAAAAGAAGCACGGTTTTAAAAGCGCATACAGTAACTACATTGAAATGCTCGACAGCGGAAACAGAGAAACAGAAAACCTATCCGGCGGAAGGTTTAAGCAGAAAGCTGTCTATATTGCCTCTCCGCACACCTTTCACTACCGCATGATAATGGATGCACTTTCTCGCGGCTACAATGTATTTACAGAAAAACCAATAACCACAAGCATCGAAGATGCCTTTAAGATAGTAAGTGAATCTGCAAAGCTAAAGCTTAAGGTCGGAGTAAATTATCAGTACAATTATATAAGAGAATGCAGAAAGCTTATAAATTTAACAAGCAGGGGCAGATTGGGCAAACCTTTATATGCCATTGTCCATGTCCCATGGTCCAGGGAAAGCGATTATTTTGACAAAGCCCTCTGGCACAGCCGGAAGGATGCAAGCGGGGGCGGAACTTTACTTACCCAGGCAAGCCACAGCCTTGACATAGCTATCCAGGCCCTTGCAGGAAATCCAGTACAAGCATTAGGAATTACAGACAGATTAAAGTTTAAAGATATAGAGGTAGAAGATTTTGCTTCCGGAATAATCACTCTTAATAACGGAACGTATATAAATATTACAGGTTCAATGGCCTGTGCATTTGAACAGCCTGTACGGATTGAGATTTTCGGAAACAGAGGCTACGCTTTATTTTCCGGTCCGTCAAGGCCAAGGCTGAAAGTAAAAATTAAGAACAATAGACAATCAAAGAGAAAATCCGGGGGAACAGCTTTTACCCCTACATAATTTCATCCGCTTCTGTGGAGCATGAAGGATTTCGGAAAATGGCTTTTAGGTATATCCGAATACAGAACACCTGCCCTAAGAGCAATTTCGGTGCTGGAAGCTGTTCTTGGGCTATATAAATCTGCAGCAGAGAGAAGACAGATAAAAATTGGAGGAGGCAAATGAAAATAAAACCGGTTATTGACGAAAAGGATAAGCTTACTATTGTTCAAAAGTTAGGCTACGGTTCAGGTGACATATTCGGCGGCGGTGCAATGATTATCGTGGGCTTCATGTACCTGTTCTTTTTAACAGATGTCATAAAACTTGCACCAAGCCTGGCAGGAATAGTTATTCTAATAAGTAAAATGTGGGATGCCGTCAACGACCCGCTTATGGGCATACTTTCCGACAGGACGAAGACGCGCTTCGGACGGAGAAGGCCTTATTTTCTGCTTGGAATATTTTTTATAGTAATATCAATGATCCTTCTCTGGTATCCTGTAAACTTTAAGAGCGAACTGTACAGATTTGCTTTTGTTTTTTTTTCGTATCTATTCTTCTCCACAGTTATAACAATGGTGATGATTCCCTATAACGCTCTGGCTTCCGAATTGACAGGCGACTACAATGAGCGTACTTCCTTAACGGCGTTCAGAATATTCTTCTCCTCTGCTTCCTCCCTTATCTGTGCCGTTCTTCCAATGGAAATAGTTAAACGCTCTGCAGATGTCCGTCAGGGCTACATTACCATGGGCCTTGTGTTTGGAATATTTTTTGCTCTACCCTTTATCACAACTTTTCTCTTTACAAAAGAAAAATCGGAGTTCCAGAAATTAAAGCCGAAACTGGATTTAAGAGAAACATTTATAAAACTATTTACAATTCCGTCTTTCGTAAGAATCCTAACTATGTTTCTCTTCTCTTTCCTGGCGATGGATGTAATGATGTCGGTTATGATTTATTTTATGACATACTATCTGGGAAGGGGAAATGAATCTGACTTTGTATTTGGAACTCTGCTTGTTGTTCAAATAATATCTCTGCCATTTTATAGTTTTTTAAGTAAAAAAACCGGCAAGCGTAACGCCTTTCTTGCTGCTGGTTCTGCATGGGTGATGATTCTTCTGGGCAGCCTTTTAATTAAACCGAATAATCCGCCCTCATTCATTTACATCCTTGCCGGCCTTATGGGTTTTGCATCGGGTGGAATTGTTATTATGATCTATGCAATATTCCCGGATATGCCGGATATATACGAACTGTACACCGGAAAGCGCCGTGAAGGCACCTATG
>QNBI01000266.1 GCA_003641675.1 Spirochaetota bacterium
AACGTAAATTAAGGAATTATGTTTCCTTTTATTCTAAACCAGAACGCCGCCGTCTAACTCTGCTTCACTTTCTACTGCAGCTTTCTTGGAAGCCTCCAATCCTCCCGGTGCAACTTCCAGCACTCTTTTCCCGAGAAGAGAGATAGCCCATGCTCCTAACGGTGCCGTATAAAGAATGCTTAAAACAGCCATGGTAATATCCTCCTAATGTACAGTTGCAACAGCACAATAAAGGAGTCATTAGCCGGGAAGGCGGGTTTTGGTGAACTCCATCACCATAAAAGTTTTAACAAAATACCAAAACTAATAAAAAAAGGCAAGCTATTGATTAAATATTTATTAAAAGATTAACATACTACTCTATATGAAAACTTTTTTTAAAATGTATAAACAATTAGCAAAAAGCTTGGCTAAACCAGATATAATTCTTCTCCTCCTTGCTGTAATACTCCTTTTTAATTTATTGATATTTCCCTACTTCTCCGGTATATGTACAGGCAAAAATATAAAACCCTCCGCAGGAATGCTCGACACTAAAATTCATTACTCTGCAAAGGATGTAGAAACCTTCCTCTCCTCTAAAACTAAAGCCGAAAAAAAATGTTCCATACTTGTACACCTAACAGCAGATGCTGTATACCCCGTTATATATTCAGTTTTTTTAAGTATCCTGGTTTCCCTTCTTGGGACAAGACTAAAATTGTCCAATGCGGTCTACACCTTTATTACTGCTTTCCCGCTTTTTATTCTTATTTCTGATTATCTTGAAAATGCATTTATTGTAATTCTCCTGGCCGGGTCAAAAGCCAGATTAGACACTTTAGCGCGTCCATTGGCGTACATTACACCTGTTGTTACTACGATTAAGTGGTCTTTTGTGCTTATCAATCTTTTAATTCTTGTTGTCCTAACAGTGGTACGTATTTATAGAAGCGTTAAAGCCCGGTAATTGACTATTTTTTAAAACAAATTAACAATAGTTTTAAGATAAAGATTATAAGAATGAAAAATATTCTAAAAAGCGCTGCATTTTTAGTTTTCTTGATATTCTCACCTCTTTTGGTGGAGGCGGAAATATTAAGACTTCCTCCGGTGGAACTTTTACCGGTATTTACCCCGTCTTTAACATTTCTTTCCGGTATAGAAGGATGGTTCAATTTTCTCTACTATACGGATAATGCAGGGGATGAGTATTTTTCCCACGATTCGGAGATGGGGATTCTCTTTACTCTTTTAAGTACAAAAGAGTTTTCTTTGCAGGCTTTTACAAGAGAGATTATTCAGAACCAGGTAAATTCTATTGTAGAAAGCTCTTTAGGTTTCTGGCTGCGTGCTCTGATAACCGATCTAAGATTAACAGCTACGTTAAATGCAGGGCTGTTTTATATACAGGCCGGTTTCCGGCACGACTGCAAGCATGACATAGACAGGTTTTTAGGCAGGAATGCAGTACATGATGTACTATTTTTAAATCTATTGCTGAAAGAGATAAAACTAAGGTGGCAGGTATCGGCCTTTTTTTCTTCATTTAAAATAGGGCTTTTAGGTGAAAAGAACCTCCCCTATATTTTCCAGGAAGTTAAACCGGAGCCGGATAAGTCGCAAATATCCCTCTCTGCAGAGCTTGCCCTGATAGCTCACCCCCGATACGGCTCTTTATTTGTTAATGGGAAAGTGTCCGGTATAAGAAGAAAAACAACCGGGACAGAGGTAAACCATGTAATTGACCCTGCTGTTGACTGGCATATACAGCTCGGTTACAGAACGCCATGCATTAAAAAATCGGCCGTACTGTACTATCAGATAGAATATATTACAGACCCGTGGGTTAATAACAACCTTAAGCCTCACCTTTTAAAAAGCATAGGATTTGTCATTTCTATAAAGGGATAGCTGATAATCAGCTATTCAGAATTGAAGCCTCTTAGGAGCTTTTTTCACATCATCTCTTCCGCCGGCCTCGCCTTCCGCGATGCAAGCACTACACCTGCAATAACAACAACACCGCCTAAAGCCTGTAGTCCGTTAATTCTTTCTCCGAGTATTAGCCAGGCAAAAACTAAACTTATAATGGGTATGGTATTAAGAAACAGGGAAGCCTTGCCTGCTTCTATTAGAGAGAGTGCTTTATTAAAGGATAAAAAGGCCAAAGCGGAAGCGCATACTCCAAGAAAAACAACAGCGATAATTCCGCCTGTGTTAATGTGCAGACCGGATTTAACTATTTCCGCTGCGGCGGCAGGGCTAAAAAAGATGAAAGCCAGAATATTTTGAATAGTAGTGAGTGTGAGCGGTTTAAATTTCCCCATAAAGTAGCGTGCAGAGGTAGTGTAGAAAGCCCCTGTTACTGCAGCGCCGAACACTAAAAGAACGCCGGTTACAGTTATTCCTGCAAGGCTGCTTACACTAACATTGCCTCCTTTACCCTTATCGGCTGTAAGTACAATAGCAACGATTCCCAGAATAGAGAGGAAAGCCCCGGCCCAGCCCTTCCAGGAAAGCCGTTCTTTTAAAAATATTCCTGAAAATATTCCTGTTAATACGGGAATGCTCGCAATGATTATTGATGATATAAAAGCCGGAGTCCTTGCTATCCCTGTCGTTTCAAAGAGAAAGTAGAGCCCGGGATAAACCAGCCCGACCAGAATAAAGATAAAAAGGTCTTTTTGTGTAATTTTTTCCCTGCCTTTAAAGGCAGTAGCAGTTATAAGAATGATGCTTGATATCAAAAACCTGCCGCTTATAAGAGTAAAAACCCCGAGTCCGCCTATGGTTAGTGCATACCTGGTTGCAATGAACGAGCCGCCCCAGAAGAGGGATGCTACTGTAAGAAAAACATATACCAACCAGCTGCCTACCTTTCTTTAAGGCCTTCTTTTATTTTCCTAAGAGCAGAAATAAGACCTTCAAATTCGTTATCACTTAAGGATGAAAATAACCTTTTAAGCATATCTTCACGGAAGCGCCAGTTTTCTTCAAGTATCTTTTCCCCTTTTTCCGTAATCTTTAAAAAATAAAACCTTCTGTCTTCTTTACTCTGCTGCCTGCTTACAAAATTATCCTCTATAAGCTTGTTTATTGTCTGAGAAATCGCAGCTGTTGTTATATGAGATGACTTTGCAATTCTTTTAACATTTATAAAAGGATTTTTTTCTACCTGTTTTAGTATATAAAGCTGAGCAAATGAAATCCCTTTCACTCCGGATTTAAAATAACCGAAAGCCTCTTTAAACAACGGGACTATTTCTTTCTCAAAAACTGATAAAAGTCTGTCTCTTTTCGCCATCTGCCGTTTCTATACCTCCCAAAACTTCTATAAATACAATAATAGCCGCTCCCGCCTATTAATTTTCCTTAAAATACTCATCGTGTTTAAGATTAATTTCTTTTAAGAAAAAAGCCGCTATAAAAACCGCAACCGCAAAGAAAATACTAACAGTATAGATATGATTAAACCCATAGGTGAGAGCCTTCTTTACCACCTCTATGAACTCATTAAAGAGCTGTGCCCCGCCGCTTCCGAATGCCAGAAATTTGGATTTCATAGCCTCCTGTGCATGAAGATTGGTAAGACTCTGCGGATTAAAAAACTCCGCTTTCTTATCCGCCGGAATAAGCATAAGCATCTGGTTGAGTTTTGCAGGTATGTTTGCAGGTATGTTTGCAGAAAGGCTGCTCTTAAAATCATTAGCCAGTATTGTTGCGAATATAGGAGCAACAATTACTCCGCCTAAAGACCTTACAAACTGCTGTGTCGAATTGACAACCCCCATAATCTTATAGTGAAATGCATTCTGAACAACAACATTAATTAACGGCATAATGCTCCCCACACCGAGTCCCAGAATAACCATATCCCTTACAACAACATGCCAGGTAGTATTAACATCCATAACAGCAAGCAGATATGTTCCAAAGATCATCACCGCAGCGCCTAGTATGGCCTGTAATTTATACTTTCCCGTTTTAGATATTAAAAACCCGCCGAAGAGTCCTACCGAGATTAGAAGGCCTATGATAAGAGATACGGTAAATATATAGTTCTTAAACAGGTCCGGGGAAAGTACGGGTTCTGCTTCTCTTTTTTCATTTAAGAT
>QNBI01000267.1 GCA_003641675.1 Spirochaetota bacterium
AGGTTGTTTTTATGGACAACGGGGAAGTCATAGAGAGTGCGGACCCCGAGACCCTCTTTACTCAGCCTAAAGAAGAGAGGACAAAGAGGTTTCTGGACCATATCCTCTAATTAGATTCTTTAAAACCCGTTATAATAGAGAGAAAACCTTTCTGAAAGCAGTTATATACTGTTCAACAAGTGTTCCGTCATCTCCGGGAAATGTCGGCAATGCTAAAACATGCTCCCTTATTTCCCTTGTTACAGGAAGGTCCTCCGGATTGCTTCCTTTCTCTGTAAAGTATGGCTGTTGATGTAGTAATGGATATCTGTCCTGCCTTACTATCGCTCCCTCTGCCTTCAGCATTTTTATAAGCTTACTCATAGAAACTCCGGTTTCTTCTTCGCGGTATACAATATCATTTTCGTAGTAAACACGCCTAATATATTCAGGAGGCCGGTAAATATGAAATCCCGGAATTCCATCCAGCGCTTGCAGGAGCTTTTCCACATTATCGTTTCTAATCTTATTCTTCTCATCCAGTGTTTTTAGTTGAACTCTCGCAATTGCCGCATGCAAGGGAGACATCCTATGCTTATATCCAAAAGATGTATGCTGATACCTGCTGTACTCCTCTGGCAAATCAGCAGCTCTTCTGTAATGTCCCAATGTAACAGCCTTATAGAAGTAATCCCTGTTAGCTGTAACCATCATCCCGCCCTCTCCGGCAGGAAGATTCTTAGACGCTTGAAAACTAAATATCCCTATATCTCCAATAGTTCCCATTTTTTTACCTCTGTACTCAGCCCCGTGGGCATGACAAGCATCTTCCACGACAGCTATTCCGTGCTCTTTAGCTACACCAGTAATTTCATCCATCTCACAGGGCAGTCCCCATAGATGTACAGGGATAACAGCCTTTGTCCTCGGTGTTATCCTTTTCTTAAAATCTTCGGGGTCTATATTTAAACTGTCAGGGTTCACCTCGCAGAACACCACTTTTGCACCTAATGTGGCGGCAGGCATTGCCGATGCCCAGTAAGTATACGAAGGGCATATCACCTCATCCCCTTCACCTATCCCAAGAGCGAAAAGCGCTGCATACAATGCCGATGTTCCGTTAACTTCCGCAAGAGCATACTCGACACCTAAATACTGCCCGAACTCCTTCTCCAGTTTCATAGGTTCTTCGGAAACGGATATTTCATTCTTCCTCATTAAACTAACAACTGCTTTTTCATCTTCCTCTGTTAACCTCGGCCACTTCAATGCTTCTTCCTGATCGTAAGTTATTGCCTTTGGGCCTCCGTTAATGGCAAGCTTTTCATCCATAGTCATTATCTCCATCCTCTATTTAAAAAATCATGGTTTATAAAGTGTTAATATCTTTAAAGCATTACCGCCTGTAATCTTATTAAAAACTTCTCTGCTTATTAGTCCGTTGTCGAGCAACTCACGTAAATAAGAAAGCTGCGGCATCCTCCCTTCTTTATCTCCGTAACAGACATCCGTCCCGTAGAGAATCTTATCCTGAAATTCATTTAAGAATTTAACGCCGTAATCCTTATCTCGGCTTATCGCATTAAAACCACTGTTTGCCGATATATCCGCATATAGGTTCGGATATTCACGTAAAAGCCTAACCAGGCTTCCCTCTTTTCTAATTGGTCCCTTCGGGTAAATATATTTATTTTTAAGGGTAATATTCCCGTCTATCTCCGCCCAGAAACCAGGACCATGTCCGACAATAGTAGTATTTGATGCTTCCTGCGCCAGTCTTTCTAAACGCGGCGAACCTACCTCATCGTAAAGGCCGTACACTCCCCGTCCCGGCCCTGTTCCATGGAAGAGCACTGGCATACCGAAATTCCCGCATTGTTTAAACAAATTAACTACACGATTATCATCCATAGGGAGATTGGCTGTTACTTCGCCTATTCCCACGCAGCCGAGTTCTTTAAACCTGCTTAAAAAGGGAGAAAAATCGGTTATAGGGGGATTATCCAACTCAGCAGGTTCAAGATTGCCGAGACAACCCACACGCGGATCCAAATTACCGAATAGAATTAAGCGGTCCGAATACCGGGATGCATCTTTCAATAGTCTATTAATATCGGAGTAGTTCGAGAAAAAGAGTGAGGCCTGCATTATTTCCGGGCTGACACTCACAGGAAGAAGGACTGCCTTTTCTATTCTTTCATCATCCAGACGGTTAATAAGATTGTTAAATGAAACAGGAATGCGGTTCATTTCATCGGGAGAGCGCAAATCCCCCACATGCGTGTGAAAATCAATTATCATACTCTTCCTCCAGAATACATGAATATTTCAGTTAATTTAATGCTTTTATGTTTTCTTTTTTTTCCTTGCATAATTTTTTTATTCATTGTAAGATAAAATTGATTTTATATCAAACCAAATAAGGAGGCAATCATGAAAAAATTGCTGTTAATTTTAGGTATAATTCTTATTATACCTTTCGGGCTATTCGCAGAGGGACAGGGTGAGTCCAAAGAACTTACAGTTTATACGCCTGCGTCGAAAGAGATAGTGAATCTCGTTGTACCGAAATTCGAACAGAAATACGGCGTAACCGTAAATACCGTAGAGGCAGGGACAGGCCAGCTTTTCAACAGAATAAAAGCCGAATCGGCAAACCCACAGGCCGATATTATGTTCACCGGCGGAATAGATTCCGGCGGAGCATTCAGGACATACCTAGACGATTATGTTTCCAAAGAGGACAATAATCTAATCGTCTCTGCTAAGAAGCATCCATGGTATAATGCCGTATTCCTTCACCCTATGGGCATTATATACAATAAAAATCTGGTCAATAAAGGCGCTGTAAAAGGATGGAAAGATCTTACAGATCCTAAATGGAAGGGCAAGGTATTAATGCCGGATCCAAGAAAATCAGGTTCTGCCTTTGGTGAGCTTATTATAATGCTGGAGGATTTCGGACGCGGTGAAGAAGCGTGGAATTTTATCAAAGCACTTCATAAAAACCTCGTAATAACAACAAGTTCCAGCCATACGTATAAATTTGTCGCTTCCGGGGAATACCCCTTTGGTTTTACACATGAAAGAAATGCCTATAAATACGCCGCTGCTGGTAAACCTGTAGATTTTATCTATCCTGTAGAAGGAACTGCGGTAAGGCCGGACGGTTTATACCTTGTTAAAGGAGGACCCAATCCAAAACTTGCAAAAAAATTCATAGATTTTATCCTGTCAAAGGAAACAATGGAAGGTTTGCGTGATCTTGGATTCAGGGTTAACAGAAAAGACGTTGCACCTCCAAAGGGCTATCCACCCATAGATACGATTAAACAGGGACCTTATGATCCAGTCTGGGCTGCAGAAAACAGACCAGAAATTCTAAAGAAATGGACAGCAATTGAGGAAAATGAATAGATACTAAAAAACAAAAAATATGTGCCGGAGAAAAATTTATTTCTCCGGCATATTTATTATGCGGAGTGGTATATGGCAGGTATAGGCGTAAAAATAAACGAAGTTACAAAAAAATTCGGCAGGGTTACAGCGGTTGATAATTTATCCCTGGATATTAAACCCGGCGAATTGTTTACCCTCCTCGGCCCTTCGGGCTGCGGTAAAACCACACTCTTAAGAACTATTGCCGGCTTCTATTTCCAGAACAATGGCTCTATTTTTTTTGATAAGCACAGAATTGATACTCTACCTCCGCATAAAAGGGATACAGGCATGGTTTTTCAAAGCTATGCAGTTTTCCCGTTTATGAATGTTTTTGATAATGTCGCATACGGGCTTAAAGCCAGAGGAGTCCCGAAAAAAGAAATAAACGAAAGGGTTTCAAATGCAATAGAACTGGTAAGACTTACAGGAATGGAAAAACGCCGGCCGGATCAGCTTTCCGGCGGTCAACAACAGAGAGTTGCCGTTGCGCGGGCCGTCGTAATTGAACCGAGGGTTCTTTTAATGGATGAACCGCTCTCTAACCTGGACGCAAAATTACGTGTTGATATGCGTGTTGATATTAAAAGGCTCCAGCGTAAACTCGGAACAACAATGATATATGTTACTCATGACCAGGAAGAAGCTCTTGCAATTTCCGAC
>QNBI01000268.1 GCA_003641675.1 Spirochaetota bacterium
ATGAATTACATTCCCTTCGGCCGTTCCTTCATACTCAACATAATCCCCGGAGGTCAAATGATAAATAAAGTCGAATTCCTCTCTGTAACTCTCCGGTTTTCCGGAATCATTATTCCAGTAGTATATCTGATGTGAATACCCTGTAATAACAGAAGGCACTATACTCGAATACCGATATTTATACTTCACCTTGTAAAATACAGAATAATCAATGCCAATGACAAAGAGTTCTCGACCGTCTTTTTTAATCTTTCCCTTATAAATGTAATTTACAGTTATGGGGAAATGAAACGCATCGTTAATTCCGAAACTTCTCCTTAAATCATGGACCTCCTCGCCTCTGGCAGTCCATTTATCCCCTACTTGAAGATTACGGTTCGGGAAAATGGGGACATTACGTACAACAGGCATAAAATACTTTTTATCTATTGTATAGCGGCCTTGAGAATCGCGCCAGAATATAGATGTATAGTTATCCGATAATTTATAAGTTGAAGTCCTTCCGTAGGCACGCTCCGAAGTAATAAAATTGCAGACATACCTTGCGCTATTATCTTTAACATCTGTAACTTCCACCGATATTTTATCAAGGATATCCGCATTATGGGAAAATTTCCCGTTTATAGAGACTCTTTCCGATACAGAGGTTATAAAGCGGTATTTTTCACCTTCTATATATTTAAATGCAAAGGTCTCAGCATAAGCACTCAATACGGATGATAAAATAATAAAGGATAGTATTATTTTTCTCAATATAATTCCTCTTTGCCGCTTTTATTAGATATTTATTATATTTATTATATAGGCGGCCTTTACATAGCTTCGGCTTTATACTACATAACCTAAATATAGCATAATTTTAATAAACACTTAAGTTTTTATGCTTGTTAAATGATTTTTCTTGACAAAAAGATATCGTAAATATAATTTAATTAAAACGCTCTTTGTAAACTTAAAGTGATATAAATTATGTTTTCTTTAAAAAAGAGAAGGGGAAATGTAGATTCAGAATATCAGGGCTATCTTAAAAAAGCCGGTTATTCAAAATTGACTTTGCTCCAGTCCAGGGTAATCCCCTTAATACTAAAGGGTGGGGATATAGCCGTAGAAGCCGGTGAAAGAGAAGGCAAAACTGCCGCTTTCATCCTGCCGGTTATTAAAAAACTCAAAACCGGGAATCCAGGGATAAAGGCGGTAGTCCTTACCTCGGAAAATACAAAGGTAAGGAAAATAGCAAGGGAATTTAATAAGTTCCTGCGCCAAGGACCGAAGTTAAGCTTTTTTGTGCTGAATGAGGACAATGAAATCCGGAGAGAAGTTAATCAGCTCCTAAAACCTCATGATATTATCATAGGTACCCCTAAAAGGATTATCGACCATATACGCAGGGGCAATTTGAATTTTACCGGTGTAGAGATTGCTCTGATATATGCGCCATGGAACAGCAGGGAAAGTTTTACAGCAGATGTGGAATTTATTGTTTCAAAATTCCCCCACACAAAACAACTTGTACTTTATACCCGAAACCTAAAGGAAGAGGGAGGGCTTCTTGCTCTTCTTACACATCCGGAGGTTATTCCTATGTCTGCATGGAAAAAAACGGGCAGCAATTCTCTCCATTTTTATATTGAAACAGCAGATAAGGATAAATTTGAAACCGTTACAAATATTATTCTGTCGAAGAACCTTGAAAAACTTGTAATTTACTGCAATACATCATCTGCCGCTGCGAAAGTAAATCAACTTCTAAAGCGAAAAGGTTTTGGAGCGGAAATTATGCTTAATACTTTCCCATATACTAAAAAAGTACAGATTATACAGAACTTCAACAGAGAGGTTTTCCCCATTATTACAGCTGAAAAATCAGCTTTTAACAATTTTAAAGTAAATGCCAGATACATAATTAATTATAGTGTACCTGCAGATGAAACAGATTACATGGAACGTCTTAAAATCGGAAGCACAGAGATGACGGACCCTGTCTCTGTTACAACACTAACAACGACAGAGGAGACCGAAATACTATTAAAAATACAGGAGAAAACAGAAATGGACATAAAAAAGGCTAAAACACCGGATACAGAAGATATTATACAGGGAACAATTAAACGCATAATACAGAAAATAAAAGAGGAAGAAAACCGGGATGTATTAAACAGTTATAAAAAATTAATTAAGAAAAATACCCCCTTCACGTTAAGGTCTTATTTTACCGCCTATCTGTTTAAGGAATATTTTGAACAGACCGGCCCCAAACACGCCCGAACAGAGCACGCACCCGTAACAAAACTCTTTGTCAGTGTTGGGAAAAACCGCAGAGTTTTTCAAAAAGATTTGGCCGGACTTTTTATGAAAAACCTGAATATAAAGAGATCTGCTATAAGTTCAATTAGAATTCTGGATAACTATTCTTTTATTGATGTACCTTCAAAAATAGCAGATGAAGCAATAAAAAAACTAAACGGGTTAGACTTCCATGGCCGTAAAATTACCGTTAATTACGCCCGTAAAAAAGAAGATAAAAAAGAATAAGTGAGGAATTCCACATTTCAACAGGAGCTTTTTAAGGAAAAGTCCATAATCGAAATAGAAATCGGCTGCGGAAACGGCCATTTCATTTCCCAATACGCGGAAATAAACAGGGACAAATATTTAATAGGTATTGAATTTAAGGAAAAACGTTTTATAAAGACGTCTAAAAAGATTAATGAAAAAAATTTAGATAATGTGATGCTTTTTAACAGCAGGGCGGAAACAATCCTTGCAGATATACCCCCTTTAACCATAGATACGTTTCATATCTATTTCCCCGACCCATGGCCAAAGGCAAGGCATAGAAAAAGGCGCTTTTTAAGAATGGAAAATATATCAATACTCCACCGCATCCTAAAACCCCATGGGAAAATTTTTTTTATTACCGACTTTTTTGATTATTACATCCAGACCAAGGTTCTGCTACTTGCACATAGAGGATTTTCATTGGCTTTAAATTCTTTTCCGGACAATGTTTTAATTTCCATTTACGGTAATAAGTCTATGAACATGAATAAGAACATATACAGATTGTCAGTAGAAAAAACTGATTAGAAGCAGTTCCTAAAAAATATAAAACCTTTACCTTATATAATAGTGGAGAACAAAAAGAATTAGAAAAAGATTTAACACCAAATCGCTGAAAATAAAAAAAGCCGAGAGCAGTTCATAAAAACGCGCCTTTTTCTGGCAGCGGGAAGCCAGTTCTTCGGGCTTTCCCGGTATGGCAATTATTTCCGCCATAGGGTCCTCCGGTTTCACTATAAACTTTGCACTATTTTGCTCTGTATACTTTCCGTATACTGTGTAAATACTATCTAACCGTTTCTCCTGACCTAACCGCAGGCTGCCCCTTATCTGTATTTTATCCCTTAATTTATATATAGAAGAACCGCACTTTATAATTCCGGTATCCCTATCCCATGAACCAGTATAAAGTTCTATGCATTTTTCATTGGAGGGGAAAACAGAAATTCTGCAGGCTTCATCCTGTCCGCTATCTCCTCTCGCATCTCTTTCCGTTTCTTCATGAAAGTAACGTAAGGGTAAACGCAGTAAATCACGCTCTGCCCTTAAAACTCTGCCCTCTTTCCATAGCTTTTTATAAAAAAAGTAAAACACAACTCCAGGCGGAAGCATAGAGGCAATCGGGAAAAAACTCAGCGTAATAGCAAACAGAGAAGGAATTCTCAGCATGGGATTATACAGCATTATATAGGCCGTTAAAAGGAGAGACAGACTTCCTGTTATTAAAGAGGGAATAGTAAACTGGTTAAAATACTCGTTTCTCTGTCTTCCGCCCCATACTGCACGTTTAATAATACTCTCTCTTTTTCCGTCATATATTACGGCAATTAACCTGCAGTTTTTATCCGATTTAAAAATGCCTCTTCCCTTCTCAAAAAACAGACATCCTCCAATAAAAACTTTAGTACCAACGGGGAGGGAGGATATCTTAGCCCAGATAATACTCTGAGGCTCTTCGTCCGGCAGAAGTTCCTCCAGATGTTCGTAATCGGA
>QNBI01000269.1 GCA_003641675.1 Spirochaetota bacterium
CCTCCAGCTTAGAAGGCACTCCTTTTAGCTGGATATCTATTGTATAGTTTCTACGGTTTAGAAAAGCAATACTATGTGATTTAAATTCAGCAAGTGCAGGCATATCCTGCAGCGGAGTTATATATTTCCTGGATTTAGTGTTTAAATTTATAGAGCTGTCTCCTGTAGAATATTCTATTTTTCCGATCGGAGCGGGGCTGGTAATTGTAAGGTTGTTTGTATTCTTTAAGGTGTTGATAGTATCTACAGCATTAATTGGTTGCTGTGTATTTTTATTGAAAGGTTTGAAAATTCCAAAGAGATAGACGAAAAAAAGCACAGATAAAAATCCGAAAAACAACGCAATATCACGTACCCTTTTAATTTTATTTGTACCTGTTTTAATTCTCCGTCTTGCAGGCGGAAGAATAAGTCCGAGACGAATTATCAGTAGTATAAAGGGGACCGTAATGACGGCAAGCATCAGATTGCCCCATATTCTTGAAAAAAGCACAATTCTGCAGAAGTTTAAAGAGGGAAGGGTAAAGAGCTCAGTTGTTGCCTTTATAATCCAGTATGGCGATGCAAGAAAGAACAGAACTTTTAAGATTCTGTATGGCGAGACTGCAAAAAGAAGAGCAAAGAAAAAAGCCCATAAAAAGTAATAGGTAAATGAAATATTAATTACTGCAAGGATTACCGTATCTATTAGAAAAAAGAGGAGGGCAGAGGCGGAATAGAAGCTTCCGTTTCGTGAGAACGGAAGCTTTTTTAAGGTATTGTACAGTACAGCATAGAGGGATAGAGAAATCACTATTTTTTCAAGCAGGAATAGCATGGGAAGATATTCCCATATAGTAGGGAATTTCCGCAGATATGTTATGCCTTCCAGGATAAGTGTGGAGATAAAGAGAATTATAAAGGTAATTATAAAAATTACGGGTAATGTCCATGCATTTCTTTTTATGGTTACCTCATATTTTCTCATTCTGCCGGGGAATGCCAGTGCATATGCCGTTGCAAGCATAAATATGAGGAGGAAGATAAGGATGTAGCTTTTCTCCTTAATTATAAAGTAGAAATTCTTTGCCTGGAAGAAGAGGTAGTGTTTATCCCATGAATCGGGGAAACCGGTTTTAAATTCTTCGAGGAATGTGCTGAAAAAAAGATTAAAGGCGAAAAGAAAATTTTTCTCTGCTTTCTCTGTGGCTTTGCCATATTCGCCTTCGAAACTAAGTGCCGGATAGTCACTCTTAAGGAATGGTTCTATTATCGTTCTCTTCTTTGTAAGTCCCATTCTAAAAATCTGGTTTTCATTTCCGCGTACAAGAAAATAGATATCCGTTTTTTTAAGAGCATTTGTGCATTTATTTATAAGCCAGTAGGGAGATACGATTCCGCGTCCACCTCCCTGTATTAAAAGCCTTGCAGGGATTTTCTTCAGCTCCAGATATATAATAACAGTCTTGAAATCCGGTTCAAAGTCTTTTAAAAACAGCCTGCTTCCGAGAGGGTAGTCTTTCCCGTCGCCGAATTCTGCGCCCAGGAAAACTACCTCCACAGATACCGGCGGCTGGTTATTGTGCAGCTGCTTAATCAGTGCAAGGGCAAGTGCAATGTTAACAGCTCCGTCAAAATCTCTTGTTTCCTCTCTCGGGTGATTTAACGGGACAGCAAGGATTACCGTATCTTTTAGTTTGCCGGGAATATTAATAACTATATTTTTTGAAAAAGAATGAACAAGGTCGGAATCGGAATAGTCCTGCAGAGTATATTGCACTTTAAGAAAATCGAGCCTCTTTAGAATAAATTGTATAAGTCTCTGCTCATTAGCAGAACCCTCCAGTCTAGGGTAAAAATTGTGTATTGCGTTTATATCAGTAACAGACTGTTCTATATTTGGAGGCAGAGAGTTTTGTGCAAGCAATGGTGTTATAGCTGTAAACAGCAGGATAATTGTTACTTTGAACCAGGTTAATTTTTTCATATGCAATGTTTATCTTTATTAATAGAAGGATATTTTATGAAATTCTTTACGTCAAGCGATAATTACATATTCCGGTGAAAGACTCTTTAATGAAATACGGCATTTAAGTTGAAAAAAATTTATTTATGTATTATTATTAAAAGTATGCAGGTTATTCCTGAAATTCTAAATAGAAAAAGTATTGTTGATTTTAAACCAGATCCTATTGAGAAGGATAAACTCGAGAGAGTACTGGAGGCGGGGAGATTAGCTCCCTCTGCGAAAAACAGACAGGAATGGCGTTTTATCGTTATTACAGATAAAAAGAAACGTGATAAAATAAAAGATGCTGCCTTCGGTCAGGAACATGTAGGCCAGGCACCGGTAATAATTGTTGCATGTACAACAAACATAGATTACCGAATGCCTAACGGACAACTTGCATATCCAATAGATCTTACCTTTCCCGTATCATTTATGATGGTTCAGGCTGTACATGAAGGTCTGGGAACCTGCTGCGTAACAACGTACGACGAACAGGAAATAAAAGAATTTCTTTCAGTCCCGTACTCTATGCGTGCAGTCATGCTTCTTTTAGTAGGCTACGCTGCAAGTGAACCGGAACCTTCACCCAGAAAGAATTTTAAACAGGTCTTTTCGTATAATCACTGGTAGTATATAAGTGCAGCAGCTTATATACTATAAAACCCCCTGTTATCAAATTAAATCAAATATTATAATATCTCAGGGCTTGTTAGTAGGCTGGTTAGTGTAAATGGACTTTAATAACAGAGTAACGATTATAACAGGCGGGATAGATTCCGGTAAAACTTCATGGTGTGCAGGAAAATACCGACTGGAAAATATGGATGGTATTTTGTCTTTAAAAGTACTGTCCTGCGGAAAAAGAGTCGGATATAACATTGAAAGAATAACCACAGGGGAAACTTTTGCTTTCGCCAGAACAAAGGATTTCCTTCCTAAGGGGTGGAATGAGGCATACTCCTATGGTATGTTCTCGTTTTCCCGGGAGGCTTTTGAAATGGTGAGCCGATGGTTCCGTTCATTCTCGGAAAGTATAGATACAGTCGTCATAGATGAGGTAGGCCCGTTAGAGTTAAAGGAACTTGGATTTTTTAGGCAGGTAAAGTCTGTTTTAGAGAATAATGAGAAATTTAAAAAAATATATATTGTTGTCCGCAGAGGGCTTGTAGAAAAGGTCTGTTTAAAGTTTAATATAAAAAAATATAGTACAGTTACAATAGATAACTATTCATAGAGGGGGTATGTTGTGAGCTTATTACTGGAACGCGGGAAGACGGCTCTTATAACCGGCGGCTCCAGCGGCATCGGTTTTGCTTTAGCGGATGAGCTGGTGAGAAGAGGTGTTAATGTAATACTTGTTGCAAGGAGAATAGAGCTGCTTAAGGAGGCAAAGTCTAAACTTGAAGAGCTTACAGATACAAAAGATTCTGTTTCTATAAAGATTGTGTCTGCAGATATATCCAGTATTCATTCTGTCCGGATAGCAGAGGAAGATATAGGAAGAAATTTTTCGAACATAGATCTTCTTATAAATAGCGCCGGTGTGGTGAAGCCCGCTCTTCTTGAAGATTTGACGGATGAGGATATAAATAACCAGATTCAGATTAACCTTCTCGGCATGATAAATGTAACAAGGCAATTTTTAAAGCATCTTCCCGAAGGAGGTGCGGTTATAAATATTTCTTCGGCTCTGGGCCTTTTCGGTATGGCCGGTTATACTGCATATTCCGCGTCTAAATTCGGTATAATCGGCTTTTCCGATGCCCTCCGCCGTGAGCTTAAGAGCCGGAAAATCTCCGTTCATGTAGTGTGCCCTTCCGATGTAGATACTCCTCAGTTTAAACAGGAACACGAGGATATGCCGGGGTGGATGAAAACGGAAAGCCGCCCTAAGGCTGTAAGTCCTGTTGTGGTGGCAAAAAAGATACTCCGCGGTGCAAAGAGGGGTAAATTCTACATTCTTCCGAGTGGTATGGTGAAGCTTCTTGTGATTTTTTTAAGGTTTTTTCCCCGTTTAGCAAGGCTTATTTTAGACGGAATGTTCCCGCGGCCGTA
>QNBI01000270.1 GCA_003641675.1 Spirochaetota bacterium
AACACAAAGAGCTGTCCTTGTAACAGGTGCATCCTCCGGTATAGGGAATGCAGCAGCACTTTACCTTGCAGAGAAAGGTTTTATGGTTTTTGCAGGTGTAAGGAAAGAACAGGATAGAAAAAAAATACAATCTTTAGGAATTCCAAATCTAATCTCCTTATATCCTCTTGACTTAACAAACCTTAACGATGTAGCTGATACTTCCAGTTTCCTAAGTTTCTATCTTCATAATAATAATTTGAAAGGCCTTTTCGGCATAGTTAATGTGGCAGGAGGAGGCGGCATTGCACCCATTGACCTGTTGAATCTTAATGGTTTAGGAAACGAGCTTAAAACAAGAATACTCGGTCCTGTAGCATTGCTGCAGTCTTTGCTACCGCTAATAAGAGATGCAAAGAGTAGAATTCTCTGGATTGCAACACCTGCTACAATTCCTTCGCCGTTCCTAACCGACATACATGCCTGCGATTTCGCAGTTAATTTTATTGTAAGGACCTTGAAAATAGAGCTTTTAAAATGGAATATACCGGCAATATTAATACGGTGCGGCGGGATAAAAACATCATCGCCGGAAAGAACCATGAAGGTTTTAAAGGAGGCAGTGAAGAAGTGGCCGGAGGAGAAATACCTTTTATATAAAGATGCCCTGGATAGAGAGATGGATGAACTTAAAGAGTTTGATAAAAAAAGGACAGAGCCCTTAGAAGTTGCAAAAGTTATCTATAATGCTCTCACAGATAAAAAACCAAAGCGAAGATATAGGGTGGGGTATCTGTCCGGTTTCGCGGCTTTTCTCGAGCTGTTCCCACAGCCTATAGTTGATTATATTCTTGAAAGAAAGTACAGATATTTAAATTAATCTTGTCCTATTAAGCGTGAAAGGCGTAATAAATTTTTTTTAGGCTCTGTAACAGATTCGATAATAAATCTTTTTACACCGCTGTTTTTTAAAACCTTTAATGCATCATCTATAGGCGCATTGCCCATCCAGAAAGGGTTGTGATCATCGGAGAAGACAGCTTTTTTGTTAGAAGTTTTCTGCTTATCTATCGATGGCTCTCCAAACTCAGAATAGTTATTATGAACATGTACGGTGAGCACTCTGCCGGTCTCTGCTAGTTTTTTTACCGCCTTAAGGTAATTAAAACGGTATAAAAGGGAAGAAATCCACAGGTGTCCGAGGTCCAGACAAACCCCTATGTCTTTCATATTTTCGAGGGCAAAAATTAAATCATCGGGAATCTGAAAAAGGTATGTAATCCTCGGATTTAAATTTTCGATTGCAAGGGAAACTCCCCGTTCTTCGCAGACTTCCGCTGCATGCTTTAAGTTTTCTACGGTAGTTAAGATATGGTTTCTGTAGAGATCTGTTTTTACGTATTCCGGTTTGCAGATTCCTCCTTCCTTTGTCCGAATATACTCCTGTTCTTTTTTGTTCTCTTCCAGCAGAGCTTTTCGTTTTTGATAATCGGAGTACACCGGAACATCCAGTGTGTAACCCGGATGAAGAACAACAATATCTCCTCCGAAATCAGCTGCAGTTTCTGCACTTTTCTTTAAAGTCTCAAAGCTGTTTTTGACTATTTCACTATTACTGCTTCCGAAATTGGGATAGTACTCTGTGCTGGGGCATGGCGCATGTACGGATAGAGTTTTGCCTTTGAGGAAAGCGAGTGTTTTAATATCTTTTTTTGTAAGTGTATATGACAGTTCAAAGTAAGAGGGTATATTATTATCTTCAAAATATTCCATAAAAGATTCAACAGAATCGATGTTTTTAAATGCGACGAGCGATATTCCGATTTTTAAAGGCATATCATTCCTGGCCAATTTCTCTTGTTCTTGTGAAGAAATTTACAATAAATATTGGTATTAGAACGGATAAAAGAAGCACTATGCCTATTACCGAAGCAGGCCCGTACAGGTCGCTTCTTATCTGTGAAAAAGTCTCTACTGTTAATGTTTTCCATTTTGCAGAAAAGATAAGAATTGTACAGGTTAAATCTGCTACAGAGGATGTCCATGCAAGCAGACCTCCGGAAATAACACCGGGAAGAACCATTCTGCTTGTTATTCTGAAGAATGTACTAAAAGGCTTAACACCAAGGTTCACCGATGCTTCCTCCACATTGGGGTTAACTTGTGAAAGAATAGCGGAGACGGTTCTCACAGGATAGGGAAGTCGCCGTACAAAATAGGCAATAATTATAATCCAGGCTGTTCCGATTAACACAAGCGGCTGTTTTGAGAATGCAAGTACCAGACCAATTCCGAAGAGAACACCAGGAATACCAAGAGGCAATGCTGCAAAAGCATCGATAAATGTAGCGATTTTTCTACCCTTCCTTACAACAACGTAGCCAAGCAGTGAGCCGAGCAAAAGGTCAAGCACCATAGAGGTCGTTGCAAGTATGTAGGAATTCTTTAATGGTTTAACTATTGCATAAAAGGTCTCTCGGTAATGTGCCAATGTAAAATGCCCGTATTCCAGTACAGGTCCGTCCGCCTTGGTAAAGGAGGATATTATGATAGTGACAATAGGAAGAAGTGAAAAAACAAGTACAATAAAGAAGATAGAGGTTAAAAAAAACTTTTTTTTTGCCGTAGTGGGTTCTACCGGTACCGGTTTCCTTGTGCTGCTTGTTATATAACTCTTTTTGCTTAAATATATTCTTTGGAGGATAAGAATTGTCATAGATATTGTAAGGAGTATTGTAGCACCTGTACTTGCCATAATCGGCGGGCCTCCCATTTCGGAGGTGAACTCTCCATAAACCAGGGTTGTTAAAACGGGTGTTCCGATTCCTACAATTGCAGGGATTCCGAAAGAATCTATGATTAGTATAAAAACAAGAAGCGCTGCATTTAAAATAGAAGGTGTTGCACTGCGTAGAGTTACTGTCCAGAATTTTCTTAAACCAGAAGCGCCGAGGTTTGCTGCGGCTTCTTCGATAGTGGGGTCTATTGTCTGGAAAGCACCTGTTAAAAGTATAAAACCGAGCGGATAGTAGGATAATATAAAAACAATAAGAACACCGCCAAAGCCTCCTATTGTAGGGATCATGATACCAATACTCCTTAAAAGTACGGTAATAAGTCCATATTTACCTAAGAGTATAAGCCATGTATAGGCGCCTATAAAAGCAGGTGTAAGGTAAGGAATCCACAGGGCCGTACCGATTAAGACCTGGCCGTATATTTTGTACCGTGTATAGAAATATGCAAGCGGGATATCAATAATCATAATTCCGGCAGTTCCGAAAAGACCGAGGAGCAATGTGTTTACAAGGGCCTTATAGTAGTATGGTTTTGTAAAGAATTTTATATAGCTGGAAATTGATATTGTGGCTGTTGAAACATCAACAAGGCTTTCTTTAACTACAACAAGAATTGGATAAATTAAAAAAAGTATAAAACTTAAAATAAATATCAGAATAGGAAGATTCCATACGTCGAATATCTTTCTTTTTAGAGTTAAACTGCGAATATTACCTGTCATTTTCTATTCCTGCAGGGAAAATACTTAAATCTGTTATAGAGAATTCCAGTTGTATTCTGCTTGCCTCTTCTATAATATTTTCCTTATCCGGGTTGTTTACGGAAACTTTTACCTGAGTCCCGTCTTTGGTTTCTGCAATAATAAGAAGGGAAGAGCCAAGATATGTTGTGTCAACAACCGTACAGGTAAAACTAAACCTATCGGGAGATGGGGTAGTTTGTGCTCCCTTAGATACAATTGTTAATGCCTCTGGTCTTATGGAAGCGATTACCTCATTTGTATTTTTTATATCTTTATTTACCGATAAGGAGAGTTCCATATTTTTCCCAAGGAAGAGAATTGTTATTTTATTTTCCGTGAAAGAGACTATTTTACAGCGGAAGAAATTTGTAATACCTATAAAATCCGCTACGTATTTATTAACAGGATTATGATATATTTCCCATGGACTTCCTATCTGTGCGATTTTCCCCTTTGACATAACGGCTATTCTGTCGGAAATTGCAAGAGCTTCTTCCTGGTCATGAGTAACA
>QNBI01000271.1 GCA_003641675.1 Spirochaetota bacterium
AAACCCGGTGTCCTAACCACTAGACGAAGGAGACGTAAAGTATTGAGCCGCACAGGATTCGAACCTGTGACCCACAGCTTAAAAGGCTGTTGCTCTACCACCTGAGCTAGCGGCCCGAAAGGTTTTGTACACCAATTTTTTTTCGTTGGTAATTTAACAATTCCGTAGATTAATGTCAATAGTATAACTTATAACTGCTTAGTATGGTATTAACCGTGTTTATCCGTTGAAAATCCGCCGAACCGTAATAGCAGTTTATATACTGAAATCTATCCCTATTAAAAGATTATAAACGGGTCTTAAACCCGGTTCCGGCGATAGTTCGCTTCCGAACATGGAGAGACTTATGGAAACCAGGCTCAAGTCTATGCCTAATCCGGCAGAGAAAAGGCCTTCATTAAAACCAGCCCTTATGGAAAGTATTTCCAGTAGTACAATTTCCGTTCCGAAACCTACATGGAGAACAGGGTTCGAAGCCGTTGCCGGATGAGTTAGAAAATCAAGAATATCACTGTAGTCGAGAAAGATTTTTAATCCGCTTATATAATGTTCTACTGCACCTAAATAAGGAGAAAACATTACACCGGCGGAGAGATCTATCGGCACAATCCCGAAACTTTCCGTAGGTGTTTCTGAGTTAACAAAAGAATTAAAGGTTGAGTAGTTATTCTCCAGTGTTGGAGCGTAGAGATTTCTCCCAACTATACCGAAGGAAACCATTTTTTCCCATGAATATAGAATACCTGCATCGAGGCCTACCCCTATGCCGAGCTTAAAGGGTTGGTTGTAAATGATATCCATGTTTGGAGACTGTAAAAGAGAAATTAGATCTATCATCGAACTTGAAATACTTAAACTTCCCCGTACAAAGGCCTTTAGCATTGCCCCGAAATCCAGTGTACTTTTCCACGAGGCAGGAAGGGGAATGCGGAATGCATATCCGCCTGCAAAGAGAAAATCCTCATCAACATCTGCTGCAATAGTAGGAACCGTTCCGGAAGAGGAAAATACTATGTTACTGTTGCTGAAAAAACCGAAACCAAGCCCCTGCCCTACATATCCGAATGCCAGGGGACCAACTAATTCCATAGATGCATAGAGGCTCTTCAGCATATCCTGTACATTGGAAGAAAGCAGGATATCCTGAGGATTTCCTCCGCTTGAACTCTCTATAATAACGCTTGCCATATCGAAAATCGGCCCTGCCAGACCCATGGTAATACCGGCAATAGATAACTCAGGGCCCGCGCTTTTAAACCCTGCCGGGTTGCTGAAAAGTGAAGTTAAATCATCTGCAAGCGCCACATGTGTGCCGCCCAAAGCCGTTGACCTTGTAGATTTAATGACAATCGGACTTTCAATGCTTGTTGAACTCTGAGCAAAAACCGGCAAAATGCTTACGATAACGGCAAGAATAAAAATTAAAAGAACAATCTTTTTCAATTTTAGCTCCATTTATCAAATCCCTCTGTATTAATTATACCTTACAAACCCTGTTTTTAATCATATGCTCCGAAAAGGTACAATGCAATATAATGTACTACGGTGTAAAATTACCCAGATAGTCGGAAAAACCTGTCAGTATATCACGCGCAGGGTCATCCGCAGGAAGGTTCTCTATACCTTTATTTAAGAAATCAACCGCATCCTGAGCCTCATTTTGGGATGCAGTATCCCATGAGCCAGGATCCGAAAGGTCTTCACCCGATGCCGCGCCTAAAAGAATTCCCAGAGAGCCCATTATATAATCCGTAGATGTAAGTTCTCCGCTGCTTTCTGCGTTTTTATAATAGGTCCCCGCATCTATCATTGCCTGCGGATCCACAGAATCCGAATTTATAAAATCAGAAACATCATCAAGTGCATCCGGCCCGGATAAATCCAGGCTGCCCTGAATAATCTGGTCTATAAGTGAAGGAATTCCCGATACCTCCACACCTAATTTTGCAGCAAGCAGGTTGAGTTCGGGGTCGTCAGGATTATCCTTTAGCAACGCCTTAATTGCATCGTACGCTTTAGCTATTGCATCTGCATCGCCGCTTGCAAGGGCATTCTCCGCATATGTTCTCTGCTCAGCAGCCGAAAGTGTTGAAGGGTCCCGCTGTAAAAAAGACAGGGGGCTGTAGGTAAATACAGCCTGACATCCCGACATTATAAATATTACAGCTATAGATAACAGAAATATAAAAACTGTACTCTTTTTCTCTTTTTTCATTTTATACCCGTCCTGTGTATACTTAATAATCGGAAAAAAAACGCCTTAAGAGTAATAAATATCTCTTAAGGCGTTAATCTGTTTTTTTTAAAACCTTAAGGCGGCTTCTACAGTAACACCGGAATTGGGTCTGTCTCCGAGATGCCTGCCGAGCTCCCTTGTAAAAAGAGCCGCATTTACATCGAGAAACAGAAGTCTAATACCACCGCCCATTGTTATGTAGCCCTGGTTAAAGCCGGCCCTTACACTAAAAATACGGGCCAGTTTTACCTCGGAACCAATGTGCAGAAGAGTCCACGGAGTCCTTTTATCCCTTATTACACCGACTAAATCCTGAAGGTCGGCATGTACAGAGGGATCTATTAAAAACGATAGCACTTCGAGGTCCGGATGAAACTCAACACCGCCGCTTATATTCATAGGAATTACATATTCATATTCATCCTGAGAAACCTCTGTTCCATCAGGAAAACTTCCGTTAGAACCGAAGGAGTCTGCAACCTCTTTAAAGGAATTCGCACTGTAGTAGAATCTTGTTCCGGCTAAATCTCTTACAGAAAGAGCGGCTTTTAGCGGGCCTTTTGCAGCGGAAAGCCCAAAGTCCAGGCCGAGGCCGAAACCGTGGTATGCAGTGGCATTGTTGAGCGCCGCCATAACATCACCGCCGCTTGCAAGTGACATTATTAACCCTAAAGCATCCTTGTTAAGCAGCGGTGCATGAATACGAATCATAGGCCTTACATCGACACCTGCCTTGAAATTTAACCCAAAAAGGTTTACAGGCAATGCAAGTCCTCCTATAAAACCAAGAGTGCCTGTTACATCTCCTTCTATGCCCAGCATTGTAGGCCCGTAGAGGTAGGAGTCCATGATAAAAACGGCGCCTAAGCCTAAGCCTCTGCCGGTAATTCCTATTCCCATGGAAGCACCGACTCCGAACCCTCCGGAGGTCAGCTGATCATTTAACAGCCCAAACATTTCTGTACCCGGATTGGACATACCTTTTAGCAGTCCATAGGCCCGTGCAGGATTTGAATATATCCAGGTAGTTAAAGAAGCAATTGTAACGGAGCTACCCTTCTCTGCAAACCCGGCAGGATTGTAGAAAAGGGAGTTGTACCCGTGAGCTGCCGCTACAAAGGAGCCTCCCTGAGCCATTACCTCCGGACTCATGGGAACAAAGGGCCTCTCTATAATGCGTTTTGGTTCTGCAGATACTGAAAAACCTGTAACAAAGGTGAGTAATAAAAGCAGTATAAATATTCTTTTCAAGTTTTATGCCCTCCCTACTGAATACCGAGAAGATTGGCAAGGTCCGGCGATGCCGCATTTACGATATTGCTGATATTTGTAAAATCGGGATCCGAACTTGATAACTCCGGCATGGTTAGTGTTGTATCGCTGAGGGCTTCGGCGAGCTCTGAACCTTCTGTAAAATCGTTTGCATCCATAACCTTATACACCATAAAAGCAACAACAGCATTCTGCGCAGCTTCCCCCATGTTGGCTCCTTCCGGCCCGTCCAAAGTGCCGTCGCCGTCGGTATCGGATAATGAATCACCCAATATATTGAAACCGTCATATGCATGGTATAAACCTTCGAAAACTGTTGCCGGGTCTGCATCTTGCGGTGCAACTGCTTCCCAGAAATCCTCGAAACTGTCAAAAGAATCCATACTGTCGGAACCGGATGTATCCAGTACTTTTACAAGATTGTTAACAACATCATCCGCACCGGTTGTTTTAAGCTCTATATCGGAGTACAGAAGAGCGGCACGCGGTATATCTTCGTCGGTTGCTCCGTTCCCGCCG
>QNBI01000272.1 GCA_003641675.1 Spirochaetota bacterium
ATCAGCAAAATCGCTTTCTACAGCAGCGAACTGGTCAACAATAAAGGGATCAAAATGGGTGCCTTTTTCATTAATAATAATAGCTTTTGCCTTTTTGTGCGGAAAAGGTTTTTTATAGGCACGTTCCATGCGAAGGGCATCGTATACATCGGCTACTGTTACTATCCTTGCGCTTAAGGGAATAAAATTGTTGCTTAACCCGTGAGGATAGCCTGCCCCATTCCACCATTCGTGATGCCGGAGGGCAATTTCTCGGGCCATGGAATTAGGGTATGTACTTAGAATGTATGCCCCGTTTATTGTATGCTCCTTCATTACCTCCCATTCCCAGTCTTCCAGCCGACCTGCCTTGTTAAGAATATCATCCGGCGTTCCTATTTTACCCACATCATGCATAGCGGCAAGGAACCCTATATTCTGTATAAATTCATTATCAATTTGAGGATACCTGTCTGTTTTTAAAAGCACCTCTGCCAGTCTTTTAGAATATTGATTCACCCTTTCTATATGGTTTCCAGTATCATTATCCTTAAGGCGTGCGGCTTCTAAGAGACTTCTAAAAGTATTCTGCAGCAGCTCACGGTATTCATGGCTAATATCGTTATACACACAGCCGTATGCAACCGGAAGCGGAATATTTGCCTGGTTGAAAAAGAGAGGTACAATAAGAAGTTTTGTTATAACAGAGAGCTGTTTACGGCTCTTTCTTTCAACCCTTCCGTACCAGCTGAATCCTGCATCTTTGGAATTTAGATGCTGAATCATTTCCTTTAAAGTATTTTGAGATATATAGCCTGTATAAAACTGAGGCAGGCTTAAACCTATAAGATTTTCATAGATACCGAAGGTTTCTGTAAAAGCACTATTAAACCATGCTATTTTTAAATCCTTATCGATAATCAGCGAAGGAATAGGGCTTTGGCTGTAGCTCTCCCTCCATATCCCTATGCTTGATATACCATCAAGGTCCATTTCTGCTTTTTCCGAAGATTCAAGGTTGATGTCTTCCAGTTCTTCGACTTCTTCCACTTCTTCTAATTCTTCAAGGTCATCGATGTCCGACATTTTATTTTACTCTCCAATCATTTTTATTTCTGCTTCACTTTTCCTTATATAGAGAGGTACTATTCCTGCCGGGTCGTCTCCGCCGTTTCTGTTAAAGCGTTCTACCCCCGCTTTTAATAGAGAATAGGGAGCTGCAAACCGGAAACCCCTGTCAAGAAAGACACTTAAACTCGGTAAATTCTGTTCTGCATAATTAAACAGTGATCCTGCATCCGGCCCGGTTAAAAGCAGACTTTCCTTTCCATTAGTGTCTTTAAGCACATTCTCCTTGTACAACTTAAAAAAATCTTCCGTTGAAACATCAAGATAATCTGTTATTCTCTCTCCACTTCTATAAAAGGCTGTGTAAAATCTGTTTTTCCTTGCATTTATTACAGGTGAGGTGACTCCTCTGAAAAAGTTAAAACGATATGCAAGGGAATCCGGTGTGGATATACCGACTATACTGCTTTTTTCAGAGCCCATAACAATTCCCTTCGCAGTGGAAAGGCCTATACGCAGGCCGGTAAAGGAGCCCGGACCGATAGAGCAGACTATAAGAGAAAGAGACGCTGCCTCTATTCCTGCCTCTTTAACGATTCTGCTTATCCATGGCAGCAGAGTGGTTGAATGTTTAAGCCCTATTTTAAAGGATAGGGAAAGTATTTTGGAGTCTGTTTTAAGAGCTAAAGACATGGTTTCGGAGGATGTATCAAGAGACAGTATATTCAAGATTTTAATCCTGCAATGTTTCCTGCAATGTTTATAGTTCGATGCTTGCCGCTGTCTATTTTAAAATTAATAGTTATTGTCTCCTCTGGCAGTATACCTTTAGCCTTTTCGCCCCATTCTATCACACTAACCGCGTTTAAATAAAGACTGGAGTTCAGTATTTCTTCCAGTCCCAATTCATCAAACTCTTCAGGGTGATTTATTCTGTATAAATCTATATGAAAGAGCTGTCTGTCTCCCGTGTAGGAAGAAATTATTGTAAAACTAGGACTTGTTATTTCATCGAATATATGCAGTCCACGGGCTATCCCCTTTGTGAGTACTGTTTTCCCGCATCCCAAAGGACCTGTAAGGACAATAACCGCGCCGGATGTAAGGCTGGCAGCTATATTTTCACCGATTTTCATCGTTTCTTTGGGACCGCTGCTTCTAATATTTATTATCATGAAAGTACACGTACATTTTTTAGTTGTCTAAATATAATTAGAAACAGGGCAGGTGGTCAACTGTGTTTTTTTTCATTAACAGACCAGACAGTATGTATAGCCGGACAGCTTCTGCAGATTAAATAGTAACTGCTAAAATTGATTTTTAACGATGTTTATGGGCGGCGTATAATTGTAAACGTACGAGTAAATCTGGTTTAGGTTTTTGCTGGAGACCTTTGTAAACATTATGTGCATAATGCCTCCGCGCAGTTTCTCTTTTCTTACCCTGCGGACTTTGCCGAAGGCAGCGATAGGTACTTTTCTTTCAATATCAAATTCCACCCTTACCAGAGTTCCCCGGTCTAAAAGGGTGAGTGTACGGATACTGCATCCCCCGGCGGATATATCTATTACTGTGCCGAGGATTCTCTGATTTTTCTGTACTATGGCCTTTTTCCTGATTCTTCTTCCCTCTCTGAATTCCATTACTCTTATCGGGAAAAAAAAGCACGGCCTCTCCAGTGGTTTCCGCCGGAATTTTCTCTGCTGTTCGCGTCTAAGTGTTTTAGAGTGCTGTATAAAAACTGCAGGCTGGCCTTTTACAGCGTCGTAGCCGAGCACCTTTGTAAAGAAAGAATAACCTGCATCATTATCTCTCCAGAAAATCACCTTTAGCTTTGTACCTCGTTTCCAGCGGAGTTCTCCTCCGGTACCGTCTTTGGCCACTGTACATGCAAGCATATCTCTTAAGTTAGAGAGAACTTTAGAGGGGAACTGACCCCCGTGTTCCGGCAGCATTACTATAGGCTGGCCCGGTTTTACCAGGTGAGAAGACCTTATTCCGATTTTTTTCTTTGAGTTCTGCTCAATGATCTGTTTTATCTCGAATATTTGACTAATGCTTTTTTCTTTTGCTTCCTCATTAATTCCCTTTCTTCGGTCCAGTGAATACAGCCCTTTTTTAAGTGTATCATCTAAAAGACCGGGGCTTGTAAAGATAAGCATAGGCTGTTTTACTTTGGTAGCCTTTATAAGATGTTCAAGAATTTCCATATGCTGCTTCTGCAGTCCCATACTCCTCGCCATCTGGCGAAACATATATTTGCTGTACCTTTTTTTCTGCTCACTGGTTTTACCGGATTTCCTGCTGGTGGTGAAATTCCCGATAAGCAGCAGAACAATAAAAACAACGACAACAATGGCAAATATCCACATGGATTTAGTATCCGGAGTAGCCAGAAATTGATACTTTGTTACCAGTAGGATCATAACAAACCTCTTGAAAGCTCCATGAGTATTTCCATGCGCGGGGCGATCTCATACTCCAGAAGGTCGCCTATTAAAACTGAATCCTGTACATGAAATGCATCGAGCAGTTGATTAAGTATATTATTTAGATCGTGGTAAAATTCAGAACTTTTCTTTCCCTGTATTTTTATGCTGTTAAGCTGTATTTTGCCGGAATCTCCGAGGGCGGTTAAAATTCTAAAAAACCTCTGAGTTAAATCTGAGAATTTCACAACATAATCCATTGCCTGTTTGTCTTTTCCGGATTGGAGAAGAACAGATACTTCACCTATTTCCTCTGCGGAAGCGTGCAGTTTATCTGTAATACTGCGCAGCGCTTCTGCCGGATACTGAATTTCGTTCAGGGCTTCCTCGGTGTTGGCTATTATTTGTGAAATAAGCCGGATAATTTCCTCTTTTTCATCATTGTTTAAGCTCATTATATCATCTACAGATGTTTCTTTTATAATTCTGCCAAGTGAGTCGGTATTCTTATTGAGTATGTAATTGCTTCCAAGACTTTCCA
>QNBI01000273.1 GCA_003641675.1 Spirochaetota bacterium
AATGGATGGCTTTTTTATAATGGGGTATAGTTCTTCGAGTATTGTTTTAGCATCGCCGACAATAGGAATATCCACCGTAACATTCCTGGCAATCGCTGTTGGATCAATATCTATATGAATGATCCTTGCCTCTTTGGCGAATTTTTTTAAATCTCCTGTTGCCCTGTCATCAAATCTGGCTCCAATAGTAAAGAGAAGATCGCTGGAACTTACGGCCATATTGGCAGCAAAGGTCCCGTGCATGCCCAGCATTCCAAGGTTCCTCGGGTGATCGCTGGGGATTACTCCTATTCCCATAAGCGATGAGATAACGGGAACGTCTGTTTTTTCCAGAATCTTTTTAAATATACCTGACGCATTGGATAAATGTATGCCGCCTCCGATATAGAATAGAGGCCTTTTTGCATCGCTGAGAGCTTTAACTGCTTTTTTTATTTGTCCTATATGTCCTTTTTTTACAGGTTTATACCCCCTTATACGGACGCTTTCAGGATACTCATCATCCATATTTGCTGTTTGTATATCCTTCGGAAAATCAACAAGAACAGGGCCTGGCCTTCCTGTTGTTGCAATATGGAATGCTTCCTTCATTACCCTGCCTATATCGGCTCTTTCTGTGACGAGGTAATTGTGTTTTGTGACTGGCCGTGATATGCCGACAGTGTCAGCCTCCTGAAATGCATCGTTTCCTATCATGCTTTTCGGTACCTGTCCTGAAATACAAATGATGGGAATGGAATCAAAATTTGCCGTTGCTAATCCTGTTATGGCATTTGTTGCTCCGGGACCGCTTGTTACAAGCGCAACTCCGGGTTTGCCGGTAGATCGCGCATAGCCATCAGCTGCATGTACGGCGCCCTGTTCGTGACGTGCCAGAACCACATGGATAGACGGTTCTGAAAAGAGCACATCAAATATCGGAATGACAGCTCCTCCGGGATATCCGAAGATTGTATCAACCCCCTCTTTTTTTAGCGCCTCTATTATCATCTCAGCACCTGTTCTGTTCATTATTTCCCCCTGTTCACTATAGTTATTTATATCTCCCGAATGGCACCTTTTGCAGCTGAACTTACATTCTGTGCATAGGTGTCTAAGAACGGGCTGCCGGTTTTATTTAATTTAGGCTTAAAATTTTTCATCCTCTCTTTAAACTCGTCCTCCGGTATAAGCAGATCGAGACGTTTTCCTGTAATATCTACCTTAATCCGATCCCCTTCTTTTATAATTCCGATTGGTCCGCCGGATGCAGCTTCCGGAGTAATATGACCGATACTTGAACCTCTTGTTGCGCCGGAGAAACGGCCGTCCGTAATAAGGGCTACATCCTTGTCCAGCCCCATTCCTGCTATGGATGCAGTCGGGGACAGCATCTCCCTCATTCCAGGTCCCCCTTTGGGACCTTCGTACCTGATAACAACAACGTCGCCTGCCTTAATTTTTCCGGATAATATTGCCTCTTGAGCTTCTTCTTCCGATTCAAATACTCTTGCAGGGCCTGTATGTACAAGCATTGAAGGATCAACTGCTCCTTTCTTTACGATGCTTCCACCGGGGGCAAGGTTCCCTTTGAGGACTGCAAGTCCTCCTTCACTGTGATAGGGTTTCTCAAGTGTTGCAATTATTTTTCCGTCAGGTTTTGGAGAGTCCTTAAAGGAATCGCGGAGTTTCTTTCCTGAAATTGTAGGAACGTCGCCGTTTATAACCCCAAGTTTATCAATCTGATTAATAACGGCCATTACTCCGCCTGCAGAGTTTAAATGTTCCATAAAATATGGTCCGGAAGGGGCTAAGGAGCATAAGTGCGGAACCTTTGCACTAATTCTGTCAAAGTCCTCCAGAGTGAGAGAGACTCCTGCAGAAGCTGCAATAGCTGGCAGATGGAGAGCTGTATTTGTAGAGCCGCCAAGAGCCATATCTACAGCAACTGCATTAAGAAACGCTTCGCGTGTAAGTATTTTCCTCGCCGTTAAATCTGACCTCACCGCTTCTACTATTTTCTGCCCCGCCTTTTCTGCGAGCTGCAGACGTTCGCCGAAAACTGCCGGAACAGTTCCGTTTCCCGGAAGAGCAATACCAAGAGCTTCTGCCATGCAGTTCATAGAATTAGCAGTGAAAAGGCCGGAACAGGAGCCTGCTCCGGGACAGGCGGAACATTCTATCTGTTCAAGCCGTTCCTTGTCTATTTTACCTGCAGTATATTCTCCAACCGCTTCAAAAACAGCATCTAATCCTATGTTCTTATCGTTTACCTTTCCGGAAAGCATGGGGCCGCCGGATATAATTATTGCAGGAATATCCAGTCTGCCGGCAGCCATCATCATTCCGGGATCAATTTTATCGCAGTTTGTAACAAGAACTATTCCGTCGAGTGCATTCGCTCTTGCTACGACCTCAACGGAATCGGCTATAAGTTCTCTGCTGGGTAATGAGAATTTCATACCGAAATGACCCATGGCTAATCCGTCGCATATACCTATTGTTCCGAATTCTGCAGGTACTCCACCGGCAGAAGAAATGCCCTCTTTAACTCTTTCTGCAATTTCTCTTAAATTAATATGCCCGGGTATGAGTTCCGTAAAAGAGTTTGCAATACCTATAATAGGTTTACGGAACATGTCTTTGCTCCAGCCGAGAGCGTAGAGCAGACTTCGGTGCGGTGCACGCTCAACACCCTGTGTAACTACCGAGCTTCTTAGTTTTTTTTCTTTCATTTAAATATAACCCTCCATATAAAAAAATAAGCCGCTTCCCGAAAGGGAAACGGCTTTATGTACAATTTACTATTGCCCTTATCCTCTCGGGTCTCCTATGGGAATACATAGAATAATTGCGATTATCAATAGACCTAAAAGGGTAATAGCATTTATATTCTTTACAGAATAATCTCTCATGTTTTTTGATGTTACTTATGCTTTGTCTTTTGTCAATAATATAAATAGAAAAATTTATGTATTTTCTTCTATTTTGTACTCTTTTATCTTATTAAACAGTGTTCTTCTTGTAATACCAAGCTCTTCTGCTGCTTTTGTTCTGTTGCCCTCCCATTTATGAAGTGCCTCTTCTATTGCTTCTTTTTCTAAATCCCGCAATTTTGTATGCTTTTTTTTGCCCGTGATTTTATTATTTAGACTCTTTTCCTGATCAATATTCCCAGAAAGTCCAAGATCACCGGGCCTTATTATTTTGTCATCACTTAAAATAAATGCCCGTTCAATAATGTTTTCAAGTTCCCGTATATTCCCGGGAAATGAATAGTGTTTTAGGATATCCAGCGCTTCCTCATCTATTCCTGTTATTTGGTTTGACATAACGCTGTTGAATTTATCGATAAAATAACTAATAAGATCGGGTAGATCTTCCATACGCTCCCGTAAAGGGGGCAGATTAATACGAAAAACATTCAATCTGTAGTAGAGATCCTCGCGGAATTTCTCTGTCTTAACAAGTTTTTCAAGGTTCTTATTTGTAGCTGCAATAATCCTTGTATTTATCGGAATCGGCTGAGTCCCGCCAAGCCTCTGAACTTTTTTGTCCTGCAGTACGCGCAGAAGTTTTACCTGCAGATGCATGGGCATGTCGCCTATTTCATCGAGGAAAATTGTGCCGGATGCGGCAAGTTCGAACATGCCCGGTTTGCGTGCCGCTGCCCCTGTAAAGGCCCCCCGCTCATATCCGAATAGTTCACTTTCTATTAGTGTTTCCGGCATTCCGCCAAGATTTACCGCAATAAAGGGAAAATTATCCCCGGGTGAAATTTTATGAATCTGTTTTGCCGTTACTTCTTTTCCGGTTCCGCTTTCGCCGGTAATTAGCACAGTGGAGGGAGTTGCGGCTACTTTGTGGATTAATCTTGATATTTCATGCATTTTCCCGCTGCTTATCCCTCTGGGATTAAAATCCGGGCTGCGGGCTGTAGTTATTTCAGATTCGAGTTTGTCATGGATTATTTTTTCTTCTATTAACCTTTTAAGTTTTTTAGCCTGCTCTTCTATTTTTTGCAGATAAGAAAG